>JALOQW010000005.1 GCA_025459275.1 Pirellula sp. | reverse complement strand
CGTGACGCCAAGCTCGCTGTGACCGAGAATCACTTGTGCATGCTCAAGTCCGAACTTCGCACGGATCGCTGTTGCTGCACTGTGGCGTAGTTGGTTTGGACTCCATGGAGCAACCTTTGCCCGAACGCATGCCGACCGAATCGAACGAGCATAGGTCCCGGTCGTAAACGCCTCACCTGGGGCCTTGCGTGGCTTCCTGGCGATGCGATTGGTTCCTGGTCGATTACCGCATGATGGTGGTGTGACTCGCTTCTCGTGCCTTGCTGCGAGTCGTTGACGCTCGGACTCGATGGGACTGAAACAAGGCTTGTCTGCATCGCGCAGTAGATACCTCTTTAGGATTGCCTGTGCCCTCGGACCAACGTAGATGACTCGATCCTTTCCATGGTGTGCGGTCTTGTGGTCAGCAAGTGTGATCGTCCAAACTTCGCCGCTGCGATTCACCATCGAAGGCTTGATGCGAACTAGCTCACCCGGTCGGCAACCAACGAGCCTTTGAAAGCGGACCATATCGGCAACCACTTCCGTACAATGCTTGACCGTTGCATCGACGATGTGATCGGCCACCGGCAGGACGGGCTTCGATTCGGGGGCTTCCGTTCGACCACGCTTGAGTGGAGCAACGCATCGGCAGGACTCATAGACGGCTGGGGGCACTAGCCCTTCGCTGCAACCCCATTTCAGGATGCGGAGCAGATACCGCATCATCTTGTTGATGTACTGTCGCGAACGCTTGGGGTCTTTCAGCCACCAATCACGGCATACCCTGAAAGCCACTGGACAGAATTGGCTTGTGGGTCGATGCGAGTACAGGTCCGAGAGTGGACCGCATGCTAGCTTGAGATTCGCGTACTCTGTAGTTCGCCCGTAGTACCGTTCGGCGTGATCCAGATACGCATTCGCCAAGTGTGCCATGGTGGGGCCGACCAACTCAGCCCTTCGTGCCCTAGCTTTGGCTTCGAACGCTCCCCGATTGGATAGCCACTCGGCCTTGAGGGATCGATACCGCTCCCTGGATTTCTCGCTGCCGTACTCTCCCAAGTAGATGACTTGCCCGCCAAGTCTAATGTATGCCTGATTCGTAGCCTTATGCCGACAATATCCCGGCTCTCTTGCCATTGCGATGCCCTCCGGTTGAAGTCTGTAGTACTACAGACTTTGGACCTAGGAAAACAGCGCTCTGACACGTCGTCAGGTATACGTTTTATCAACGAATCGCTTGGTGAAACTTCAGTACGCCCGGAAGGATTCGAACCTTCAACCCTCGGTTCCGAAGACCGATGCGCTATCCAATTGCGCCACGGACGCGTGCTATTTCCGGCATTCTAATGCATTCCACACACTTTTGAAGGGCTGACGAGAGGCCCATTTTCCCTCTTTTTCCAACAGCACCAGGCCGGTGGGGTATACTGCATCATCAATTTTCTGAGTCTGGAGCTGACGCAAAATGGCCAAAAGTAAACAAGTTCACCAACTGGAGCTCGATTCGGCTAACCATCCAGATCTGCAGCAAGTGGCCCTCTCCCGACTCAAGAAAAACAAATCCCCCAATAAAAACGGAACCAACGCCAGAAGCCGATCCGCGACCAAAGGGGATATCTCTCCATCGCTATCCGAACGAGGCATCGAACACTTTGTGATCGATGAAGCCATCGCAGCCGCGCAAGAAGCCAAAGTCGCCGCCGTCCGCGATATCGTTCAATCCGCTCCACCCAATGACATCCAAACCCTGACCAAGGTTCTCGAAGCCATCATGGCCGGCGCCTCCGCCGACGATGCACAGGTCCTTCGCAAAGCTCTCACCGTCCAAGACGAACTCAACCTTCCCACGGCACTCAGCCCCGATGACGAACTCTCGCCCGACTGGCGCCAAGGTGGTTACCCCTACCGCAACTTGATGTTGCGCAAGTCCTACGAAAATCAAAAATACCAACTCCAAGTCGAACTCCTCAAACTCCAAGCCTGGGTCAAGTCCACCGGGCAAAAGGTCGTCATTCTCTTCGAAGGACGGGACGCAGCCGGCAAAGGAGGGACCATCAAACGCTTCATGGAACACCTCAACCCTCGCGGTGCCCGTGTCGTGGCTCTCGAAAAGCCAAGCGATGTCGAACGAGGACAATGGTACTTCCAACGCTACGTCAGCCACCTCCCTACCGCCGGCGAGATCGTGATGTTCGATCGTTCCTGGTACAACCGAGCTGGCGTCGAACGAGTCATGAACTTCTGCAGCGACTCCGAATACTCCGAGTTCATGCGGCAAGCACCCGAGTTCGAACGGAACCTGGTCCGAAGCGGTGTCCACTTGATCAAGTTCTGGGTCTCCGTCAGTCGCGATGAACAACGACGTCGATTCCGCGAACGGGAATCCCATCCCCTGAAACAATGGAAACTCTCCCCCATCGACATGGCCTCGCTGGACAAATGGGATGATTACACCAAAGCCAAAGAAGCCATGTTCTACTATACGGATACCACCGACGCTCCCTGGACCGTGATCAAGTCCGACTGCAAGAAACGAGCTCGCCTGAACGCCATGAGATACATCCTGCTGAAACTTCCCTACTCGGACAAAGAAGTCAACAAAATCGGTACACTCGACCCACTCATCGTCGGTCGCGCGAACGTCGTCTTCGAACGAGGCGAACGGAGCAGCAGCGAACCGATCTAACCACTCTCGTCCAACGCTTTTGCCATATAGATCGAGTACGTACGACTCGGTTTGTCGAAGATCCGCCGAGGCGGAATCGATGGTTTCCGATGTTAGTCTGCCTGCATTGTCGTACGACCAACTCGTCGTGGATGTCCTCGTCTGGCCACCTAGGACTTCCTTCTCGGTAAGGCCCGTCTTCTGGCCATCGGCGCGATACGTGTAATCAAACTCCGTCTTTAAGAACGGAGTCGTCATGTTCACGTTGCCATTCTCCAATGCATAATGACGTTGGTTATCGATCCGGTCCAGGTGTCGAACGTGTAGTCTGGTCGACCCTGCAAATCATTAAAATACGTCGTGGCTCCAGCGGTACCGAGAGTTTGATTCTTGTCCCCGAAAGATTTCCCGGGTTGCAACCCCCGTGAGAAGCTAATACCATCGAGATAAGAAATACCCACCATGTCGGACGCTTCCGACGATTCCGATACTGACCCACTAGGATGAAGCCAATGCCAGCTTCGGCGAGGACTTGTCCGCTGCGACCAATAGCCTTCTTCGTGCGAGCAACCACTCTTCTCGCGGCAATGACGATGGCTCCATCCCTAAGTCACGGGAACGAGACGCTTCAACGGGTCTTGCGAGAGCACTGTGCGGGATGCCACAACGAAGATGTTCGTGAAGCGGGCGTGCGGCTAGATACCATCGACCCGGCCTTTGGAGACGGATCACTGAAGCTTTGGGAAGCAATCCAGAAGCAGGTCGCATCCAAATCGATGCCCCCGGAAGAAGAACCTCCACTGGCTGAGGCGGATCGCGAAGCGTTTCTGAAGGAGGTTGCCAGCAGCTTGCATCACGCTCGAACCCGCGAGCTCGAGTTTCACGGTTCCGTACGCCGTTTGACCGTAGCCCAGTATCGGAATGCCCTTCGAGAGCTGCTTGGCATCGACGAGGATCTGACCAAGATCTTGCCACCCGACGCCGTTTCAAAGGATGGGTTCACGAACAATGCACAAACATTATCGATGTCCCCGTTATTGATCGAATCCTATTTCCAGATCGCGGAACAAGCGGTCGATGCTGCACTGGTTCGTGAAGATTCGATTCCGAGCATTCACAATTTCCGTATGGAACTCGGTCAAGGGATCAACCGCGAGCCATGCCCTGACACGTTGATTCTGGGTGCGAACAACCTGTTGCTCCGAAGTGAAGATTTTGTCGTGACGGAGCCTGAACTTACCAAGCCGTTTACGTTCACCCCCTTTTTCATGCAACGCAAGTTCCGATTCATTGAAGGCTATCAAGGAAACGATACCGTACGAGGCTGGCGCGACTTCGACTCGATCTATCATGCCGTTTTTGCGTGCATGCGTGGTTCGGAGGGCTACCCCAAAGGACTGGCATACGAGACGGTCCCAGAAGGTCTTCTATTGCGGCCCGCCATCCCAAGCTCGGAGATCTTCGGTGAATCGAATACCTATGGTCCCCACGCGAACTTCAAGATTTCGTTGAGGGAGTTGCCGGATCGAGGCCAATTCCGCATCCGGGTCCGAGCTGCCAAATACGAAGACGGTCTGTTGATTGGACCGAACATTGTTAATGACACCGACCTAGGAGAGCCGGATTATAAACTTCCGTTGCAAGGGAATGACTCTCATGTCGTCATGATTCGCGAGCCTGGCATCTATCGAATCGACACTCGGTCTAATGTTCCGGATGGGGCCAAAGATTTGCGGCTTCGATTGGGGAAACGATTCTTCTCCGGTAAGGCCGAAACAGGGCCGTTCCTTGCAGTTCGATTACCTGCAGGACCGTTGGAGGTGCAAGCTGTTTCGACACCGGTCGACGCGATTGAGCGATTGAGCTGGACGAAGATCGACGAGGGGAGTCCTCTCGGGAAGGAGTTTTTGGCCTTTGAGTCTCGATGCCCGGAGATTGGGGTGCATGTGGGTCTCCGGCGGGATTGTGGTAGCACGATGAATCCGGTGGGTACACCCAAGCGAGTTTCGAGTACGGACCTGCAGGAGTTTGTTTTCGAGGACGCGATCTCGAATTATCCAAGTCCAGATGTGGAACCCAACAACGTCAACTACTTGGCCGGCATTCGCGAGATCGGTATTCGCAGTGAATACACTGATGCACGAGACATGCCGCGCTTGCTGATCGAGCGAGTGGAGTTCGAAGGTCCGTATCTAGAAGCATGGCCGCCACCTTCGCATCGCCGCATCATGGACTCGGCCAACGATCGAAGCCAACCCGATGCCTATGCCAGCGATGTCCTGTTGCGGTTTGCGGAGAGGGCGTATCGAAGACCGATCACCACCGAAGAGCAGGCCGAACTCTTAGAGTTCTGGCGTCAAAGCCTGAACGAAGTCGGCGACTTGCAAGAGAGTATCCGACGCGGATTGATCTTTGTATTGACGAGCCCTCAGTTTCTATTTCTTTCGGAAGCGAGCCACACCGCGCAAGCCGAATCGCTCACTTCGTGGGAGTTGGCATCCAAGTTGTCCTTCTTTCTTTGGAATAGTCCGCCGGATGAAGAACTGCGGTCCCTTGCAGCCCAAGGGCGACTGCTTGAAGATCTCGATAGCCAGGTCGACCGTTTGATCGACGACCCGCGTTTCGAACGCTTTGCAGAGACCTTCGTATCGGAATGGCTCAGCCTCGACAAACTGCAGATTGTCGAAACCGATGCCAAGCGGTTTCCGAGACTGACCCGCGATGTCAAGGCAGCGCTCCGATGGGAACCGATTCGCTTTTTTGAATATGCTATTCGCAATAACCTGCCACTCCATTCGATCATCCGCTCCGAAGTGCTCGTCGTGAATGACGTAGTCGCGGACTATTACGGCTTTGGCGACTCGGTAGAGACCGGGTTCGCGTTTGTAGCGATCCCGAGCCCCGACCCTCGATTAGGGGGCCTCTTGTCCCGGGCGGCCGTGATGGCGGGGCTCTCGGATGGACGCGAATCGAACCCGGTGAAGCGAGGAGCTTGGTTCGCGCGTCGAATGATTGCCAAGCCCCCGGAGGATCCGCCGCCCAATGTTCCCAAACTGGAGGATCTGACGGAGCTGAGTCTTCGTGAGAGATTAGAGCGGCATCGCAACGTCAAAGGCTGCGTTCAATGCCATACGGGCATCGATCCTTGGGGGCTTCCGTTTGAAGCCTTCGATGCGGGGGGCCTACGAAAAAACGAACCCGCCGATGATGCGACGCAACTGCCCGACGGGACCACCCTGGCGAACTTTGCCGATTTTCAAGAACATCTCAGTACGACCATGATGCCCGATGTCGCGGCGAGCTTGATGCATCATTTAACGGCGTATGCGATTGGTCGGAGCTTGACGTACAATGAAGCGTACCGATTGCGAGAATCGCTCTCCACGATCGATCCGAGTGAATTCAAGCTGCGTGATGTGGTGCATCGAATTGTTCAAAGCGACTTATTCTTGAAGAAGTAACATGGTCCATCGATTAGATCGACGAGCGGTATTGCAGGGGATTGCTGGCACGGCCTTGGCATTGCCTTTCCTGGAAGCGATGGGCGCGGACGTACCGAGCGCCTCTCCCAGGAGGTTCTGTGCGCTTTATACCGCGAACGGCATGTCTCTTCCTAAACCAGAGCATGGGATCGACGAATGGTCTTGGTTCCCTCGTCTCGAGAAAGATGGGCAATTCGAGTTTGGCAAGTCGACCGAGCCGTTGGCTCCGTTTCGTGATCAACTGAGCTTCTTTGGAGGGCTCCAGCACGACAACGGGCTCAAGGCCGATCCCCATGTGTGCTCGGACATGTGGTTGACCGGTGCACCGCTCCATAATCCCAAGCCTGGCAGCTACAACTCCGTTTCGCTCGACCAGATAGTAGCCCAACATACCAAACAATATTGTCGCCAGCCTTCGCTGGTGCTCAGCATCGATGCCGGGGTTGGATTCCTTTCTCGAACAGGGACTATCTCCTACGATTCGCAAGGAAGACCCGTCCCTGCAGAGAGTCATCCAAGGCGTGTCTTCGATCGATTGTTTCGAGTCGATCAATCGTCGCAGAAAGAGCAAAGATCCCAATTGCAGTCCCGGATCAAGCTTGTCGATGCCGTCGTCGATAACGCCAATCGATTTCAACGGACCTTGGGTGCTTCGGATCGCGACAAGATGGATCAGTACCTAACCAGCCTCAATGAAATCGAATCGCGATTGATCGCGTCCGAAAAGTGGATCGACATTCCCATAAAGTCACAAGACTACGCCAGCTTGGATCTCGACGCATCACCCGAGGGAGAACCGTCCGAGTACTATAGGAATATGTTCGATTTGATCGCACTTGCATTCGATGCGGATATTACTCGGACCGTTGCCTTCATGTTGAACCGCGAGGATGGCATGGGGATCAGCGATACATTTCCTCTCAAGCTTGGGTTGACCCAAACGCATCACAATCTGTCTCATGCCGGGGACAAGCAAGGGCAACTCGAGTTCGCCAAGTACGATTTGTTTTTGAGTCAGCAGTTGGCCGGCTTCTTTGCCAAACTTCAGTCGTTGCAAGATCCCCAGGGGAGCATTCTGGAGAATACCATCGTGTTGTATGGGAGTGGGGCCAGCACGACCCACTGGCCTCGCAACCTTCCCACCCTAGTGGTAGGGGGCGGGCGGTTGGGTCTCCGGCATGGCCATTACTGGCGTGAGGAAGATGGGAAAATGGCCAATCTTTATTTGAGCATCCTCCAGACGTTGGGTATCGATTCCTCGTCCTTCGCCGACAGTACGGGGACCCTCGCGACGCCGATCTTTACCAAAGCCTAGTACAGGCTTCGGTAAAGCGATTTCCTTGATCCGGTCTGGAGGATTTTGGCATATAATGAATTATCCGGATCGACAACGCTGCGGTTCAACACGCAGCCCAGCCCTCTATTCCTTCCCACCTTTTGCTCATGCACCGCGTACTTTGGCGAATTGGATCGATTGCGTTCATCCAACTGCTACTTCTTCCGTGGCCGTTTGCGCAACAGTGTTTAGCTTACGAAGAGCCAGCGGTTGATTTCAAAACCCAGGTTCGCCCGATCTTGTCGAATCGGTGTTTCGCATGCCACGGTCCAGACGAGAACACGGTCGAGTCGGGATTGCGACTCGATGTGCGGGACCAAGCGATCCAACCCGCCGACTCCGGACTGTCTGCGATCGTGCCGGGCGATTCCGCCAATTCTGAACTCCTGCGACGCATCGTGTCCGAAGACCCGGACGTCCGAATGCCTCCTCCCCATTTTGGTGAACGGCTTAGCGAACGCGAGGTATCGATCCTAAGGCAATGGATCGATAGCGGCGCGGGTTATGCCAAGCACTGGTCGTTCGAAGCCCCAGCCTTACCGACCATCGCAGAACCTGGCCCGCCGGAGTCGAGATTTCCGCATTGGCAGCACTCACCGATCGATCGACTGGTTCTGGCCAAGCTCATCGAAAAGGGGTGGCATCCCTCACCGCAGGCGGATCCGGTAACGTTACTGCGGCGAGTCACGTTGGATCTGACGGGGCTGCCACCCACCGTCGAGGAGCAACAAGCGTTTCTGCTCGATCGATCCGACGACCAGTATGAACGGCTGGTCGATCGGTTATTGGCTTCTCCCGCGTACGGAGAGCACTGGGGACGTCGATGGCTTGATATGGCTCGGTACGCTGATTCTGCCGGATATGCCGATGACCCGATGCGCACGATTTGGGCTTATCGCGACTGGGTCATTCGGGCCTACAACGACAACATGCCGTTCGATCAATTCACAATCGAACAGTTAGCTGGGGATTTATTGGAGAACGCCACTCCGGAGCAATTGGTAGCCACGGCGTTCCATCGCAATACCACGACGAACAACGAAGGGGGAACCAACGACGAAGAGTTTCGCAACGTGGCCATCGTTGATCGAGTCAACACCACCATGGCAGTTTGGATGGGGCTGACCATGGCGTGCGCTCAATGCCATAGCCACAAGTATGATCCTCTTTCTCAGAAGGATTACTTTCAAGTCTTCGCGATCTTCAATCAATCGGAAGATGCCGATCGGCCTGATGAATCTCCAGTATTGACTTGGTACACACCGGATCAGCGAGCGTTTCGAGAGCGGTTGCAACACGAACTCGAAGCGACGGAACAAGCGATTGCTGCCCCCGATCCCATGCTCGCCCAAGAGCAAAGTGCCTGGGAAAAAGAACTGCTGGAGCCATTGTCATGGACTCCCGTCACACCGAATGAGGCTAGGGCAAAGTCAGGTGGTTTGCTGGATGTAGATCATCAAGGGGCGATTCGAGCCGCAACACCCGCCGATGCGGATGCGTTTACCCTTGAGTTTCCAGCCCCTCCGTCACTGACCGCGGACTCGATCCGTGCCATTCGAATTCGCACGGCTCCCAAGTCCGAACTGCCCAATGGAGGTGCAGGTTTCGGTGACGGCAATTTTGTCCTGACGGATGCTGCCCTAAGCTGGATCGAGACGCAAGCTCCGGCCCCGATGGGACGATATCTTCGAATCGAGTTACCCGGTCCGAATCGAATTCTGTCGCTGGCAGAAGTGCAACTCTTTTCTGGTGGCGAGAATATCGCATTAAAGGGAACCGCGTCTCAGTCGAGTGAATCGTACTCTGGCGCAGCGGCGCGAGCCATCGATGGCAACACGTCCGGCATCTACACCAACAACTCCGTGACCCATACGGAGACCACCAATGATCCTTGGTGGGAAATCGATTTGGGCGAAGAGCATCGCATCGAATCGATTGCCGTCTGGAATCGAACCGATGCAGATGTCGGTAAACGGCTGAGCGGGGCCAAGCTGACCTTGTTGAAAGCCGATCGCTCCCCTGCATGGCAAGGGAACGTTGACAAAGCAGAACCGGAAAATCGATGGAGCCTGCGACCGACACGATCCTGGGTTGCGAGTCGCGCACGAGCGGATTTCGAACAATCAGGATTCGAAGCGGCCAAAGCCATCGATCGCGATCCGAAGACGGGTTGGGCTGTTGGCGGTTCGATCGATCAATCTCATGCGATCAAGATTGCTGGATCGTTTCCCTCAAACGATCCTCAGGATCGTACTTCATCGGATGGTTTATTCCGACTGAAACTGGCGTTTGAATCCGATCATAAACAAGCTGTCCTTGCGAGTTTCCGAGTCGACGTTTCTAGCGATGCAAGAGCGGACAAGATGTTGGCTGTTCCTGGCGACATCTTGGATCGTATGCGTTCATCGGATCGTACAGCGCAAGATGAGGAAAAGATCCACATCTACTTCGTGTCGGCGGTCACTCCGACTCGTGAGCCACTGCGTCAGAGGCGGGATGCGTTGCGTCGCGAGTTAGAGAACATCAAACCGACGACGACGGTTCCGGTCATGCGCGAATTGGCTGACAACAAGAAACGAGAGACGCGCATCCAACTTCGTGGCAATTACAAAGTAACCGGAGATGTCGTATCTGCGGACATCCCCGAGATCTTTCGATCGGCCAGCCAATCTCCCGAAGCGAAGCGAATGAACCGATTCGAGTTAGCTAAGTGGCTCGTCTCGTCAGAAAATCCTCTCACAGCTCGGGTGATTGCGAATCGGACGTGGGAATCGCTGTTCGGTGTTGGGATTGTTCGAACCAGTGAAGAATTCGGCTCGCAGGGAGATCTGCCGGTGAATTCCGAGTTGCTTGACTTTTTGGCTGTGGATTTGATCCGAAGTGATTGGGACATGAAGCGGTTCTTGCGATCGATCGTGTTGTCGGAAGCGTACAAGCAGAGTTCAAGTGTTGACCGCAAGCGATTCGAAGAGGATCCGGAAAACATTTATGTCTCTCGAGGCCCACGATTCAGGGTTGCCGCAGAGCAAGTGCGCGACATGGCCTTGTCCGCCGCCGGTCTCCTGTCCCATCGATTCTATGGACCTCCGACTCGACCGCCGCAACCGTCGATGGGGCTCAACGCGGCCTTCGGCTCACGTACCGATTGGGAGACCAGTCAAGGCGAAGATCGATACCGACGAGCCATTTACACTCAGTGGCGACGCTCCAGCCCGTACCCATCCATGGCAACATTTGATGCGCCGAATCGCGAAGTCTGTGTTCTGAAACGAGATCGTACGAATACTCCTCTCCAAGCGCTCGTGACGTTGAATGATCCGGTCTATATCGAAGCAGCCCAAGGTCTCGCGCGACGCGTCGTCTTGATCGAATTGGCGGCATCGTCAGACGCAGATCGGATCCGCCGCATCTTCCGGCATGCGTTGACGAGGGAACCAAGTGCCAAGGAAATCGAAGCACTGCTGAACCTGCTTCAGCAATCTCGTAGCGAATACCAATCGAAGATCGAGCTGGCTACCAAACTAGCGACCGATCCGATCGGGGCGTTGCCAACGCAGGCCGATCCAGTCGAGCTGGCAGCCTGGACAACCCTGTGCAATGTCGTTTTGAACCTGGATGAGTTCTTGATGACACCTTGAAAAGACTCAGCATTGAAGGAACAGACATTGTGGAACGACCACTGCACGACTTGTTATCGAACCGAACACGCCGATTTTTTTTAGGGTCTGCGGGTATGGGGCTCGGAGCTCTGGCGTTGGCTCAGATACAAGGCTTGGCCAACGATGTCCCCAATGCGAACCCGTTGGCACCTCGAGCCCCCCATTTTGCCGCGAAAGCGAAACGGGTTATCTATTTGCACATGACCGGTTCGCCCCCCAATCTTGATTTGTTTGATTACAAGCCAAAACTTATCGAGCTGGATGGCCAAGACGCACCCGACTCGGTCCTAAAAGGGAAGGAGTTTGCCTTCACCACTGGTGTGCCGAAGCTGTTGGGGACTCGGCATAAGTTTGAGCCTTCAGGCCAATGCGGCATGTTGCTATCCGATTGCTTGCCCCATCTCAAAAAAGTGGCGGACGAACTGTGCGTTGTTCACAGCATGTACACCGATCAATTCAATCATGCACCAGCCGAGTTGCTGATCTACACAGGATCACCGCGTACGGGGCGTCCCTCGTTCGGGTCTTGGCTCACGTATGGGCTTGGAAGTGAGAACGAGAACCTGCCCGCCTTCGTGGTCTTGATCAGCAGCGGCGTTCAACCCAACGGTGGCAAGAACTCGTTCGGAAGCGGTTTCCTTCCGAGTGTTTATCAAGGAGTCCAATGCCGCTCTCAAGGAGAACCGGTTCTTTATGTATCCGACCCACCAGGTATGGATCGATCCGTCCGGCGAAAGAGCCTTGATACACTCAGCGCTCTGAATGCGATACAAGCGGAGACGTTTGGACATCCGGAAACACTGACTCGAATCGCCCAATATGAACTCGCGTATCGCATGCAGACCAGCGTTCCAGAAGTCATGGATATCTCACGAGAGAGTCAGGAAACGCTCGATGCCTACGGCGCACAGCCTGGGGCAGCCAGTCTTGCGAACAACTGCCTGTTGGCTAGGAGACTTGTCGAAGCAGGTGTTCGTTATGTGCAATTGTTCGATTGGGGATGGGACTTCCACGGTACGGGGCCCAGTGAGGATATCCGAGACGGGTTGACCAAGAAATGCGAGACGATGGACAAGCCGGTCGCGGCCCTCATCAGCGATTTGAAGCAACGTGGATTGCTCGATGACACGTTGATTATATGGGGAGGGGAGTTTGGACGGACTCCCTTCCGAGAAGGCCGCACGGCCTCTGGTGCTCAACTGGGGCGCGATCACTATCCTGATTGCTTCACCATGTGGATGGCAGGGGGCGGTACGCGAGGCGGGACCGAGTTTGGCCAAACAGACGAACTCGGATTTTCTGTCGTTGAGAATCCTGTCCATGTGCACGACCTTCAAGCAACATGGATGCATCTGCTTGGATTCGATCACACGCGATTGACGTATCGCTTCCAAGGAAGAGACTACCGATTGACCGATGTGCACGGCAATGTCGTTCAAGCGCTGTTGGCATGACCTTCGCCGTTGGCATGGCCATCGCCGTTGGCTCACAATCAATCGAGGATTCGGGATCGTTGTCCAAGGGGGTATGCTATGGTCCGTAGTGGGATGTACGCTGTTACTGCACTGTGCTTGTTCATCCTTTGCCAGCAGGCTGGTATCTCCCAAGAGCCTCCAAAACTGGATACAGCCCCGTCTGAACAGTCCTTGCCTCCCATTCCTGCCGATGATCCGGTAATGCGGGCTATTTTGGAGCGATCGCTTCCGATCCCTTTGCCCTCGTCGGAATCGAGCGCGTTGCCTCCACGTCCCTCTGGCAAGGCCGACGTACGATGGCGAATCGCAGAACGATTGCTCAGGCAAGCCCGGCTCATGGAACGCGATGCCGAATCGATCGAGGCATTAGGGGATCAAGATACTGCGATGGAGTTGAGAAGCATTGCCCAGGCGACTCGCACTCAAGTTCTTCGGTTGTTCAAGAGTCTCGAAATCAAGAGCTTGCCTTAGGGCACGCGATGGTCAACCCATGATGGCATCGTATTTCCGCTTCCGATCCCCAAACGTGTCCAAAACGTCCATCGCGTTGATCGCGTTGATCTGTGTTTTGCCCTGTTGGGCTTTCGGGCAAACTCCCGAAGACACAGCCACGGAACCCGCGCTCGATCCGGAGCGAGCTGTTCCGTCGTTTCGTATCTCCGAAGGGCTCAAGTGGACGTCACTTTTGGCGGAACCAACGATTTCACAACCTTTGCAAGCCACGTTCGATTCCCGTGGAAGGCTGTGGGTGGTCGAGTATCGGCAGTACCCGAACCCCGAAGGGCTCAAGCCTCTCAGTCGCGATCGGCACTGGCGTATCGTTTACGATTCGATCCCATTACCACCGGGCCGAGGCGGACTGCGCGGCAAGGATCAAATCTCGGTTCATGAAGACCAGGATGGAGACGGGAAGTACGAAACGCATCGATTGTTTGTGGAAGGACTGAATATCGCAACCGCCGTTGCGCCTGAAGACAAGGGAGCTTGGGTCTTGAACCCGCCGTATCTCCTTTACTATCGCGACGACGATCAAGACCTTCGCGCCGATGGCGATCCCGAGATTCATTTATCGGGATTCGGATTGGAGGACACACACTCCGTCGTCAACAGCCTGTGCTTCGGACCGGATGGTTGGCTCTATGCGGCACAGGGGAGTACCGTCAGCGCGGCCATCAAGCCTTACGGAAGCTCTTCTTCGCCCATGACCAGTATGGGGCAAGCGATTTGGCGATACCATCCTGAGACACGCACTTATGAGATTTTCGCCGAGGGAGGTGGCAACGCATTTGGTGTCGCCTTCAATGATCGCGGCGAAGTCTTTTCGGGGCACAACGGAGGCGACACTCGCGGGTTCCATTACTACCAAGGGGGCTATTACCGAAAAGGTTTTTCCAAGCATGGAGATCTTTCGAATCCGAACAGCTACGGTTATCTGAACCCGATGCAACACGATCCCATACCTCGATTCACGCACACGATGCTCTTTACCGAGTCGACTGCACTTGCATCCCAGACACCGAACTCCATGCTCGCGGTCGATCCGCTGCATGGAAAACTGATACAAACGGAAACTCTTGCTGTTGGCTCAACGTATGCCACCAAAGATGTGACCGACACCGTATCGAGTACCGACAAATGGTTTCGGCCCGTAGCCATTAGCGATGGACCAGACGGAGCCGCCTACGTATGCGATTGGTATGACTCGGTCGTCGCCCATATCTATGCCTTCGAAGGAAAAATCGATCGAGATCGCGGTCGCGTTTATCGGCTTGGTCCAGATCCAAACTCGGTGCGTGCGGCGCCATGGAATGCGAACCTGGCTCATGGCCAAGGCATCGACTCCTTGGAGTATCTCTACGGCACGTTGCAGCATCCGTATCGCTGGCAGCGTTGGCAAGCATCCAGGTTGATTGCCAAACATCCTTTGCGAGAGTCACTGCGAACCCGAATGTACCGCGATGTTATGACAAAGGATGCGAACGCTCAGCTGCATCGATTGGAATTTCTTTGGACAGCGCATGCATCTGGATGGATTCCTGACACGATTCCTTATCACGCTCATCGGCACCTCGAACTCAGCTCCGAGAGCACGTGGGATCCATCGACCTTGCTACGAAACGAGGATCCGATGGTTCGATCATGGACGGTCCGTTTGGTATGTGATGACCGCACTGTGTCTCCCGAACTCGCGGGGGCTATCTCAGAGATCGCTCAAAACGAATCGGACCCAAGCGTACTTTGCCAGATCGCCTGTTCTGCAAAACGGCTTCCGGCACCACAAGTCATAGGTCTGCTTCGATCTCTCGCGATCAACACCAAGATTCCTGACGACTCATTCCTACCCATGTTGGCTTGGTGGGCGCTGGAACATCATGCCGCCGACTATGACGCGATTCTGAATGGTTTGGTCCGTGAGAAAGCGACGTGGGGTTCGGCATTGACCCGACGCGTGCTTTACCCGAACCTCGTGCGTCGATGGTCTGGGATGGGTACCGCAGATTCTTATCGCGGTGTAGCGGAGATCTTTCAACGCATTGGAGACCTGCCTGACGCTGCGTCCGATGAAATGGCCAAGGTTGCTCAAGAGTCGTTTGAGCAGGCATTTGCGGGACGATCCTTGGCGGGTGTTCCGGACGCCGTGATTGACGCGATGGTTCGTATGGGGCAGCCGTCTCTAACGCTCTTGGTGCGCCGTGGTGACACGACAGCGCTTGATCAGGCGATCGAAGCCATGAAGGATCCCAAGCGCCCCGACACATTGAGGTCTCAGTTAGCGAGATTGGCAGGAGAGCTCCCTCATGTTCGTCGACATCCAGACATGATGAGCGCGTTGCTGACTTTAGCGAGCGCCCCCGAATCCAAAGCAGGCGTTCGCTCTTCGGCCTTCAGTGCCCTATCAGGATACGACGATGAGCGAGTGGCTGATGAAATCATCGGGATGTGGTCTTCGCTACCAATGGAACTCAAGCCCTCAGCAGGCGCTGTTATCGCGTCAAGAGCCGCATGGACAGCACGATGGCTTGATGCGTGCATCGAGCAGCGAGTCTCTGCCGAAGAAATGCCTCCAGAGTCCATTCGGGCCATGCGTCTGCACCCCGACGAATCGCTGCAAACTCGACTTGCGAAAATCTATCCAGCGTTTGCATCGATCGACTTGGCAGCCGCAAACGCGAGAAGCCGCGAGATGGCAGATGTCATTCTCACTGGGAGTGGAGACCCCTACCACGGCAAAAAGTTGTACCGCGAGTTATGCGCTCGATGCCACCGGTTGTTCGACGATGGTGGCGCCGTCGGTCCTGAACTGACCGGATACCAAAGAGACCAGTTAGAAACCTTGCTTCGAAACATCATCGCACCGAGTCTTGAGATTCGCGAAGGTTACCAAATGGTTCGCGTACTGACCGACGACGCCTCCGTCTTGAGCGGGTTCGTCGAAAGTCAAACCGATGCGCAGGTTCTGATTCGCAATATCGATGGCCAGTTGCATACCATCGACCTTTCTTCCATCGAATCACTTCAACCCCAGGTGCTGTCGCTGATGCCGGAAGGCTTGCTTGACAAGCTCGACGCGACGGGACTAAGAGACTTGATGGCGTACCTTCGCAGCTCACAGCCATTGAATGACGGGTCATGAAGAGGGGGGCTATGACGAATTGCGTTGGTTTACTTGCCTTCCACCGGCCCTTCTGGCATTGCATGAAGACCCCGGCGATGGACTTGATCGGTGCAAAATGTTTCGCAGATACCGCCAATCCTTTTCATCGATCGTTCGTTGACCACCCGAGTCGACTACTCGAATTGCGATCGCCATGCAACGAATCGGTCAAAGTAGGCTTGTATCGATGCCCGCTGTGCGGGAGTGGTCGCCAGTTCCGATGCGATCTCGACTTGACGTCGTCCTTCCGCCTTGTTGCCGTTTCCATACAAACTCATTCCCAGGACGAGGTGAGCCGATGGAAAGACCGGGTTGATTCTCAATAACTCACGGCAGTCTGCTTCCGCTTGATCCCAATTGCCGAGAACGACTCCCGTCAACATGCGTTTCGCCAGGTACTCATGAGAGTGTGGCACACGCGACAGCAACTGAGACAGGGCTTCGAATGCCAAGTCGGGTTGGTTGGTAGCGTCGGCCAGCATGGCTACTTGTGCCCAAAGCATTTCGCTGGACTTAGCGCTGATCAATCCGTTTTGTGCTGCCGTAAGAGCAGCGGCCATATCGCCGCTGAGCCGTTCGGTTTCGCTCAGCGCCAGCCAACCGTCGGTGTCGTCTCGCCATTTTTCGAGCGACTTCGTGAGCTTGGCTCTAGCCTTTTCGAGGGCCTCTTTTCGAAAGAGAGAGTTCGGGGCTTGCCGACCGGCGAATCTCGACAAGGCGATACCGAGATCTCGCTCGATGTCGTCGTCTCCTAAAGACACTTGTGAATATGCGACCAATGGTATTTCTGAGACACTGAAATTGCCTTTCGCTTCGACTGCACTCGGATCTCGAAGAATTCGGTGGTCCGTCAAACTCGTGTGGGGAATATTGGAGCTCGCGCTCTGCGGCATGTGACATGCAATGCAGCTGTCATCTTTCTCTTGTCGTTTCTCGATCGGTGCGCTGCAGCCTTGATTCGCGTGGCAATCGATGCACTTTTGGTTGTAGTAGGACACAGCCAACGTAGGTTCTGGGGATTGATGGGGGTCGTGGCAACTTGTACACAAGAGCGGACCGCCAATAGATGTGCGACATTTCGCGAGGGCCGATTGATCAAAATGGCTCACCGCTTTGTTTCGAAATGGCGCATCTGGATGGGCCAAAAATGCTGTCACGAACATCTCGAATGGCATGCCTGGGCGAAACTCGGTTTCTTTTTTCCCTCGACGCACGACACGCTCTTTGCCACTGAGGTGACACTGCGAGCAAATCGACATCTGGAGCGATTCCGATAAGTGCGCCGGGTTAACGATCGATGTATCGATATCCCCTTGGGCTGAGGATTTCCAGGTATCCGCTACACGTTCTTCGGAGTGCAATTCGCCTGGACCGTGGCAGCGCTCGCAGCCAATCGCTAACTGCGAAGCTTGGATGGGTTCTCGGTACTTATTGACGGTGTCTTCGACCGCGTTATGGCTTTGTACGTGACAGTACAAACATTCTGAAACGATAGGACGCTGGGTCGCAAATCCCAGATCGAATCCCGGTGACACGTCCCAGCGGTGGCTGGTTGAAAACCAGCTAATGGGAGATTGCCAGACATAGTCACCGTCAATGTGCAAATAGGAACGGCCCCGTGTCCCAGATCCGATCGTAACCTGCGCCGGAAACTCGACAGGTGGCAGAACTGTACCGTCCGAGAGTGTCGCAGCAATGCGATGCCTGGTCCCGTTCTCGTCCTTGACGACCGACAACTCGTAAGGCCCGACCTTAAACGGATTCTTCGCATTATCGTCATATTGTTCCAACGAGTCCGAACCAGAGACGATTGCTGAGCGCCCCATCGGATGCTGATGGTAGGACTCACAAAGTTCATTGTGGCATTGGGCGCAATTTGCATCGCCGACATATTTGACATGCGGCTGTGTGTTCCGAAATATCGAGACGAATTCTGCGGAAGGCTGCTGTTCTGCCACAGAAGTCTTATCGGCTCCCCCCGCCAGGTCCGATGCTATCGCTCTGGCAGTCTCGCCGTTTGCAGTGTCTTTTGTGGCGGTCTCATCGTTCGCTTCGGAAGCGACATCTGGTCTGAGTCCCTCGGGGCGACGCAGGGCGACAGATGCTACGAGCCAAACGGCAGCACCTAGCGACAAAAGACACAACGCGCCGACAAGCAAGTTTCGCATAAACGGAGCACAGCCTCCAAAGGTTAGTCGACGATTACTGCCACCAACAGCTCATCGCCGGATTGTGAGTCCCATCTCATTCGTAAGTATCGTATAATAGCCCATTCTCTCGCGCTCGTACCGCTACAATTCGACACAACCGATATTTTTGTTTTTTGTGTTCACCGTTCCGTGGAGGATACTTCATCGTGCATTGGTTTTCTCGACCTTCTTATCATCGTATCGAAGTTTGCGTATGGATTCATGCTGCGGTTGTCGCAGGATGCCTGTTTGTTGGGAGTATTTCCACGTCGGAGCTTGCCGCCGGCGAAATCAAGCAAAAATTCCTTGGAGAGGGCATGACGAGGAAGATGGGCGGATACCGTCCGATGCGAGCGGTCATGGATCAGGAATCCAGCATCGTCACCCAAGCTCCCGATGGTTTGGTCAGTCCGGCTTACGGCAAGATCGAGGTTGGCGGTCGGAGCTATGCATTCATCCTCGACACCACCGAGGAGGGGGAATCCCGACTTTGGGTCGATACGAATGCCGATGGTGATCTCACGAATGATCCTGCCACTGAATGGAAACCCCAAGCTCAAGGGGAATGGACCATGTACAGTGGCAAATCCCAAGTGGACCTCGGTGACGGTCAGCTCGGAAGTCTGGGAATGTATCGCTTCGATCCCAAAGATCCTCGCCGCGCACAGCTGAGCAACGTACTTTTGTTCTACGAAGATTTCGGATTTGAGTACGAACTCGAACTCGATGGTCAATTGTTCAGCACTTTCTACCCTGGTACTCCTAAGACCGGCGACCGCTTGTCGATCGATCGCGACAAAAACGGATCGATGAGCCCGCACTACGAAAGCCTCATTCTTGGCACCCCCTTCAACTTCACAGGAACCACCATGGTTCTCGATGTTCGCGATGGGGTTTTGATTCTCGAACCGGCTGCAGATTCGTTGCCCCAACTCCCTCTGCCTCCCGATCTTCGTATCGGTCAGCCTGCCTTGAATTTTGCTGCGAGCACTATGACAGGGAATAGCGTTGATTTTCCGAAGTCGTATGCAGGCAAGCTTGTCATGCTCGATTTCTGGGCCACCTGGTGCGGACCATGCATCGCCGAAATTCCCAACATGAAAAAAGCTTACGAAGATTGGCATGCCGAGGGCTTTGAGATTCTCGGAGTCAGCTTCGATGACCAAGGACAGGAAGAGAAAGTCAAGAAGTTCCTCGAGGATCGAGAATTGCCTTGGGAACAGATCTACGAAGGCAAGGGATGGGAAACATCACTCGGCAAGACCTACGACGTAGGTGGCATTCCATTTGTACTGTTGGTGGATGGCGACACCGGCGAGATCCTGGGAACCTCGCGCGAATTGCGTGGAGAGAAGCTTTCCGATTTCATCGGCGAAAAGCTCAAAGCCAAAAAGGGCGAGTAAGGCTGACTTCCATTGCAGAACCGACGGCCCCAACTAGCCGGTTGGGTTGCGTCGGTTGCTGGTGTGCTTCAACCAGTCGTTGATCGAGCATGCCAAGAGGATCGTATAGGCCACGATCAAAAACACGATTGCGGCTGTACATAATCCCCCTTTAAGGATCAATGGCCATGAACCGGCCTTGATCCCTTGAACGAAGTCAGGCCACAAAGACATGCTGATCAACTGGGCTCCTGCCGTGTAGGTCGTCGTCACGATAAACAGCATAGGGAGGATGGTGACCCATGCGTACTTTCCTCGCCCTTGCCGAAATAGCCATGTGGTGACCACACACAGGGCAATGCCTGCGAGCAGTTGATTCGCGATCCCAAACATGGGCCAGATGGTTTGGATCGATCCGGTCCAAATCAATCCCCCCCAACCGATCGTTACCAGGGCTGTCGTCAACCAAACGCCGGGCCACCAGTCCATGCGTTGAAACGGAGGCGAGATATGGCCCAACACCTCCTGAAACAGGAACCGCGCAATGCGGGTTCCCGTGTCGATCGTTGTCAGGATGAACAAAGCTTCAAACATGATCGCGAAGTGAAACCAGTATTTGATCAAGCCGTCCAACGAGACCGCGGTCGTGATTTTGGCGGTTGCATCGGACATGATTTGAGCCATGCCAACGGCTAGTGTGACGGCCCCTCCGGTCCGTCCTCGCAACGTCTCGCCTCCGACCTGTGTCTCGATCCGATCGAGGTGATCGATATCCGCGTTCATCTTGGTCAGGGTATCCGCGTACTGCTCGACCTTGGACAAATCGATATTGATGGCCCAATAGTCTCCAGCTGGCATCGCCGCCGCAGCGATCAATGCACAGACCGCGACCAGCCCCTCCATCAGCATCGAGCCATAACCGATCATGCGAAGATCGGACTCCGAGCTGGCCATCTTCGGAGTCGTTCCTGAAGAAACCAAGGCATGAAATCCTGACACGGCACCACACATGATGCAAATAAAGACGAACGGGAAAATGCCTCCACTAAAGTAGGGACCGCCTCCTAAAGCGAAAAACTCATTGACCGCTGGTGCTTGAATCTTCGGATTGGCGATCACGATACCGCACATCAAGATCAAGATCGTCCCAATCTTGAGAAAGCTCGACAGATAGTCTCGTGGGCACAGGAGCAACCAAACCGGCAGCACCGAGGCGATGAACCCGTAGAGACAGATGGCCAGAATGATGCCGTTTCGGGAGAAAGAAAAATAGGGCTCGGCCCACGACCCAGGGACCCAACTGCCGACAACGGTGGCGCCGAGCACACCGATCGCCCCGAGTACGGAAGCTTCGACGACGCGCCCTTTTCGGAATCGATACATATACAACCCTACCAGCAAAGCGATCGGTATGGTGCATGCAATGGTAAACGTCCCCCACGAACTGCCCCGAACGATCTCTACCGCTTTGGCAGGAACCGTCATAAGAGAGCTTCCCGATTCGAGCGTAGGTTTTAGCGCTGCATCGGCCGGTACTTCCATCGAGAATGGTTCGGAACGAGTCAGCGAGCTCCCGTTGGAAAAGAGGACGGTCGAACCTTTGGGGAAATCGATCCTTTCTGTCGTCGGCGAAATAGTTGTCTGAACAAGTTCTCCTGTGTAGCGAACCGAACTGCCGGGGGCCATAGCGACCCGTTCGCCACCGAGCGCCTTAACGACCACCACCCCCAGCCCAGACAGGGCGATGATGACAATGAACAGGATCGCAATCGAGATCAGCATCCCCAGCTTCGGTCCGAGCAATTCTCGGGCAATTTGGGCCAGCGATTTTCCGTCATGCCGCACGCTCGCTACCAGAACCAGAAAGTCCTGCACCGCCCCAGCCAGACAGACACCGATGACCAGCCAAATCAGCCCGGGCATGTACCCAAACTGGATGGCTAGAACAGGACCGATCAATGGGCCGGCCCCGGAGATGGCAGCGAAGTGATGGCCGAACAAGATCCATCGATTGGTCGGATGGTAATTTTGTCCATCATTAAGCCGGTGAGCCGGTGTCGTTCGCGTGGCATCGATCACGGCCACACGCGCAGCGAGAAAGGCGCTGTAGTACCGGTAAGCGATGGCCATGAGAGCCAGCACACCCAACAGCAACGGCATCGCATGCATAGGCGCGATCGATTCCTTGGTGATGAGGATTAAATAAACAGTACGGGTCGCTTGCTCGGTCGTCGCACGACGCTACAGTATGGATTCGGCAAAGCGATATCAGCTTAGCATTTACGCTCCCTCCGTTGGGTCCGAGGTCACCAGATTCGGTAGCGAATGGTGTTCTCAGGCCAAGGCGGCGGTGGAGGCGAGAGACGGGGTTGCTCAGTCGAGGGGTAGACGACTGCCAATCTCCAATCGCTCTTGCGAGTGCGAATGCGGGTTGTTCGTGGGAACTTCGAGTGTGCGCTCGGACCCATGCACCTTCGACGAGGAGAACCGAAGGTCAGCGGTGCCAGTTCGTGTTGGTCCCTTGTTTAGAGAGTAGTTAGCTGAATGTCTTCGGAAAACAAATTCAAACTCGAGTACATTTGGTTGGACGGGTATCTACCCGAGCCCAATTTGCGCAGCAAGACGAAGGTCGTCTCCAAAGAGCCAGGGAGCGTTGCGGATCTTCCCATGTGGGGATTCGATGGCAGCTCGACCCAACAAGCGGAAGGCAAGAGTTCCGACTGCTTGCTCAAGCCGGTCGCGCTCTATCCCGACAGCACCCGCAAGAACGGGTTCTTGGTGATGTGCGAAGTCTTGCTCCCCAATGGCGAGCCTCACCCATCCAACTTCCGTTCCTTGGTTGACGATATGTCGGACCTTTGGATCGGCTTCGAACAGGAATACTTCTTCTTTGAAGATGGTCGTCCTCTCGGTTTTCCAGCCGATGGATACCCAGGACCTCAAGGCCCTTATTACACGGGGATCGGATATAAGAACGTCGGAGACGTCGCGCGTCAAATCGTCGAAGAGCATATCGATATCACTCTGGATGCTGGTATCGAGCTCGAAGGGATCAACGCCGAAGTCGCCAAGGGACAATGGGAGTTCCAGATCTTCGCCAAAGGCTCCAAGAAGGCCGGCGACGACATGTGGGTGGCTCGCTACCTTATGATCCGTTTGGCAGAGAAGTTCGGTATCGATATCGAGTTCTACTGCAAGCCTGTCAAGGGAGACTGGAACGGATCCGGTATGCATACCAATTTCTCCACCGAGCAAATGCGATCCTCGGGTGGCAAGGAGTACTTTGAGAAGCTGATGGCTGCCTTCGAGAAGTACCGCGATGAGCATATCGCTGCCTACGGTCCAGACAACCATCTGCGTCTGACCGGCTTGCACGAAACCCAGTCGATCGACAAGTTCAACTACGGAGTCGCCGACCGCGGCGCTTCGATCCGAATCCCTCACAGCTTCATCAACAGTGGCTACAAGGGATACCTCGAAGATCGACGCCCGAACTCGCAAGCCGATCCGTACAAGATCATCTCCCGATTGATCAAGACGATCAAATCGGTCGGCTAACGACAAACGTTTGGCCAAAACAAAAAGCGTAACGGGGCGTGCCAATTGGACGCCCCGTTTGCTTTGGATCAGCCGCAAGAGCAATGCAGAACGACGCTCCGCGTCGTTTCTGTCCACGACAATGTCCTGCTCAGGTTTTCAACAACGTCGGGCTATTTGGTAGAGCGCGAAAATCGGTCTGGTCCCTTAGTTTGGAATGGTGCAGATTCTTTTTTTTGCGGATCCTTGGATCGTGCCAAATGATCATGCCCATGGGTTGCTTTCTGCAGATCCTTCCTGGATTTGTGCCGCCTGTTGAAGCGGTGCGATAAGAACGCTCGGAGAAACGCTTTCTTTGTTTATGGATCGTGGCGTTGCCTGGGACGGAGTTTCGGCTCTTGTGGAGACCACTCCAGTCTTCGGCCTATGTACGTTACGCGCTGATGCCCCCTATGTGTGCTCTCACTAAGACGTGGTACCGATTGAGTAACCGACGATCGAGCTTGAGTTTATTGTCCTTCGTCAGCTAATGCCAAATCCCGCCGGGAGTGTCGTAACCAATACCTTTCAGGGAGAGGGAGCGATTTGTCGTGGCGGTTAGTAGGCTTTGGCAAAGATGGCTTGCGAGGTGGTTGGTTGGCCGGTTGCGAAACACGTTCCGGTGCCGCCTGGGGCATCGAGAGGGATGCAGCGGATCGTGACCTTGAGTTCATCCAGGATCGGTTTGACCGCTTCTTCGCTCGCGAACCAGCAACGCGCAAATCCGCCTCCAGTGGAACGACCTTGCTCATCATCGGGCTGGAAGTAATCGCGGAACTCCGAGATCGATGCGATATCGACCGTGTTCTCCGTTCGCATCTTGAGTGCTTTTTCAAAGAGATGCTTTTGGATATCGGCGAGGATCTGCCCGACCTGACTGACCAGTTCTTCCACAGGCATCGAGCGGCTTTCGCCGGTGTCGCGGCGGGATACGAAGGCAGCGTGATTGGCCAAGTCTTTTGGACCGACTTCGATCCGCAATGGGAC
The DNA here is from genome assembly GCA_025459275.1 of Pirellula sp. Classification (GTDB taxonomy): domain Bacteria; phylum Planctomycetota; class Planctomycetia; order Pirellulales; family Pirellulaceae; genus JBKCUI01. Next base: position 7,226 of record JALOQW010000005.1, on the reverse strand, counting down.
ACCGCGCTTGACGTGGTACCACTTCTTTTCGCCACCGCGCATATCGCGGTCATCGATATCGATGCGAATAGGTTCACCTGCGTACGACTGGTCAGCCAATTGCTGGCGCAATCGTTTGCAGTACGCGAGAACTTCGGTCCGCTGGGCGTCGTCGCGATAGATCGGCATGAGCATCAGTTGAGTCGGCGCGAGTCGCGGTGGCAAGACCAACCCGTCGTCGTCGGAGTGGGACATGATCAAGGCCCCAATCAATCGAGTGGATACTCCCCAGGAGGTTGTCCATGCGTATTCCACTTGACCGTTTTGGTCTTGGAACTTGATCTCCTGGGCTCGAGAGAAGTTTTGCCCCAGGAAGTGGGATGTGCCGGCCTGCAGTGCCTTTCGGTCCTGCATCATGGCTTCGATCGAGAGGGTCGTTACGGCACCCGGGAATCGTTCACCGGCGGTTTTCTCTCCTCGGATGACCGGCATGGCCATGTGGTTTTCGGCAAAGTCCGTATACACATCGAGCATGCGTTTGGTTTCTTCCATGGCTTCTTCCGCAGTCGCATGGACGGTGTGCCCTTCTTGCCAGAGGAATTCGGCGGTGCGCAGGAAGAGGCGAGTGCGCATTTCCCAGCGAACGACGTTAGCCCATTGGTTGATCAGGATCGGGAGATCGCGATAGGATTGGACCCATTTGGCGTAGGTGGCCCCGATGATGGTTTCGCTGGTCGGGCGAACGATTAAGGGTTCTTCCAGGGGACCGGCTGGACGCAATCCCCCCTGTCCGTCTGGTTCGAGGCGGTGGTGGGTTACGACCGCACATTCCTTGGCAAATCCTTCGACGTGTTGGGCTTCCTTTTCGAGAAAGCTCATTGGGATAAAGAGAGGGAAGTAGGCGTTTTGGTGGCCGGTATCCTTGAACATCCGGTCCAGGCCGCGCTGCATGTTCTCCCAGAGTGCGTAGCCCCATGGCTTGATGACCATGCATCCGCGAACGGCACTTGTCTCGGCCAAGTCCGCGCCGCGGATGACTTGCTGGTACCATTCGGGATAATCTTCACTTCGGGTGGGTGAGATCGCTGACTTGGGGCTGGCCATCGGGAATTATTTCGATTAGGGGTTTTTCCGGTTTTCGAAACAGCAGTGTATCCCAATAAGCGGCCATATCCAGGCGGGGAGCTGGACGTCGGGCCACCCTTTTTTCGATTGCGGGGGAGGGGTGGATGGTGTTCAATAATTAAATGACAAAGATTTTGGATTGGCGACGCTCCGACGACCCGCGCGATGTCGTGCACTTGGCAGTGCAGGCCCTCGCCGAAGGTCATGTCGTGGCTGCACCTACCGATCACGCGTATGTCTTGCTGGCTAGCGCCCTTCAGCCGGCAGCGGTCGATCATCTTCAACGTGTGACATCTACGTCTTCCGTCCAGCCACCGGCCATCGTGCCCCGCACGGCAGACGAAGTTCTCGATCTAATTCCGTCCATCGAGCCCGGTTCGCGTCGACTGATTCGAAAAGCTTGGCCGGGCCCGTTGGTATTGCAAACCAAGAACGCAGACGAATACAGCTCGCTTCGCTGTTTGCCCGAGGAAGTTTACAACCGAATCCAGACCCACTCCGGCGAAGTGCGCGTTTGGTTACCGGAGCATGAGGCTCTCCACTACATCATGCGGCTGGTATCCGGTCCTCTTGTTGCTGCAGCCGCTCCCGTCGAAGGCAAGTCCCAAGGAGTCGCACGGACGGTAGCAGAGTTGCCTTCCGGTTCCTCCGTCCTTGCGATCGATGGAGGTGTCATTCAGGAACCTGGTGAACCCACGATTGTCGCGGTTGAGGGCAACCGGGGTACGATCTTGCAAGAAGGGGTCGTCGACCGAACGCAGCTCCGTCAATTATCCCAATATGTGATCCTGTTTGTTTGCACCGGCAATACGTGTCGATCACCGATGGCAGCAGCCTTGATGCGTCGCAAGATCCAAGATCAGTTCGGCAAAGAGTTCGACGGTCAATCGATCCCGATCGTTGCAGTGTCTGCGGGTGTCTCTGCGTTCGGTGGAGATCCTGCCTCGCATGGAGCATTGCAAGCCATCCAAAACTATGGCTGCAGCCTGCAAGATCACCAAAGCACTCAGCTGAATTCTTGGTTGGTCGAACAATCCGACTTGATCTTGGCCATGGGGCAACGGCATCGGAGCGTCATTGTCTCGCAGTGGCCTGATGTAGCATCCAAGGTCCATCTTATCGCAGGCGATGGCAGCGAGATCAGCGATCCGTTCGGTGGTCCACTCGAAGTTTATCAACGCTGCGCCGAACAACTTGATCGGCACACAAATTACTGGCTCGATCATTTGGATACATCATCGATCATCCATTGGTCCAATCGATAATGCCCCTCCTCTCTCTCCCTTATCCATGGAACCTTCGTTATGCGTATCGCCATCGGAAGTGACCACCGCGGTCACCAGATCAAAGCGAAGCTTAAAACATTGCTGACCGCTGATGGTCATGAAGTCATCGACTTCGGAACCGACAATGACGCTCCGGTGGATTACCCCGACTATGCAGTGTCGGTTGCCAAACAAGTTGCTGACGGTGCCGCCGAGCGAGGCATCTTGATTTGTGGCACTGGTTTTGGCATGGCGATCGCTGCGAACAAGTTCAAAGGTGTCCGCGCTGCTGCTTGTGCCGATGAAGTCATGGCCGAAATGTGCCGACGCCACAACGACGTGAATGTCCTGTGCCTGCCCGGGGACTTGATCGGAGATCGTCCAGTCGGCGACTTGGTCCGAGTTTGGTTGGCTACCGAATTCGAGGGCGGGCGCCACTCGCGCCGACTCGAAAAGATCAGCCACATCGAATTGGAAAACGCCCGGTAAGGAAATCACCCGGTAAGGAAAACACCAATGCTCCGCATCGATAGCCATCACCATTTCTGGGCTTACTCCAAAGAAGAATACGGTTGGATCGGTGAGTCCATGCGTGTCTTGCAGCGGGATTACTTACCCACAGATCTCAAGCGAGAGATCGATGCGACCCACGTCGACGCCGTGATCAGCGTACAAGCTCGGCAGATGCTGAAGGAAACGAAGTTCTTGCTGGAACATGCCAAGGACAATCCCTGGATTCTTGGGGTGGTGGGTTGGGTTCCCCTAGCGGACAAGAACATTGCGTCGATCTTAGAACCATTGAGCCATGAGAAGAAACTCAAAGGGGTTCGGCATGTGGTGCAAGACGAACCCGATGATCGATTTCTCGACAACGAAGATTTCAATAACGGCATACGATCCCTGCGGAAATTCGATCTCGCCTACGACATTCTTATCTTTGGGCGACAGCTCCCAATGACGTTGCGGTTTGTCGATCGCCATCCCGAGCAACGTTTCATCCTCGACCACATTGCCAAGCCGATAATCGAAGCGGCGAAGTGGGATCGCGATTGGGAGACGGGATTTCGCGAGTTGGCTCGAAGACCGAATGTGACATGCAAGTTTTCGGCCCTGGTCACGGAAGTCCGGGATCCGGAGTGGAATCTTGAGTTGCTAAGACCCTATTGGAAGGTGGCCTTGGATGCCTTTGGAGCCGATCGATTGATGTTTGGCAGTGACTGGCCCGTGTGCCTTTTGCGATCTTCCTATGCGGATTGGGTGGCTACGGCCAGCGTGTTCGCATCGGAACTCAGCGAATCCGAACAAGCGAAGTTCTGGGGAGGAAATGCGACTCGCGCATACAAGCTGGACGTCAAGTAGTTAAGATGGTTCCTTATGGATCCTGACGCATTGACATCTGGTTCTGCGGCCGCGCAGCAGTCCGTAACCTTCCAAACTTCCCCATGGCTGATTGCCCTTTCCTTTACGGCATTCGCAGTCTGTCTTGCACTTTCCTGGATCGCTATGCAACGCAGCGGTTTTCAGCGAGGGGTCGTTCTCCTGGAAAGCCTCCGTTGTGGGGTTGTCGCATTGGCCGCGCTGCTTCTGAATCAACCCGAATGGATCGAAGATTATCGATCGGTCGAGAAGCCCACCTTGGCCGTTCTCATCGATCGTTCGTCCAGCATGCAAACACGCGATGTCGTCGAAGGGGCGGTCGGCCAAGGAAACGCGATCACGCGAGCCGAAGCGGTCGAGGCTCTCGAGTCGCCCGAGTTTTGGAAGGTTCTAAGTGACAGGGCTCAGGTAACGGTCACCCAATTCCCAGCGGATGGATCCTCCGATGGGACCGATCTCGCAACTCCTCTGAACAGTGCGATTGAAAACTCTGCCAATCTAATGGGGGTGCTGGTCGTCTCCGATGGCGATTGGAATGCAGGAGAACCTCCAGCCAGCGTGGCATCGCGTTACCGAACCTTAGGGGTCCCCGTGATTGGATTGCCCATCGGTGCACCAACGCGATTACCTGACGTCGAGTTGTTAAGTGTGGATACACCCACTTTCGGAATTATCAATAAAGGAGTCCGAGTTCCGTTTACGATCGACTCCTCATTGCCGCGGGATACGACGGTCCAGGTTGCCATTACGAGTTCCGACGGTGAGCGACTGACGAAAGAAGTTCGCGTTCGAGCCATGGCACGCACGACCGATGCCGTTGTTTGGACTCCGAAAAAAGAAGGAGACTTTACATTACAAGTCGATGTACCGGTGGTCGCATCGGAGTCCATTACAAACAACAACTCACTCACCGCTCCCATCAGTATTCGACAAGAGAAATTGAAGGTACTCGTTGTGGATACTTATCCGCGTTGGGAGTATCGATACCTTCGCAACGCTCTGTCCCGCGATCCAGGGATTGAGGTCTCCTGCCTTCTCTTTCATCCCGATCTGGAGAAAGTGGGTGGCGGTAATCGAGACTACATCAAGGCGTTCCCGGAATCGATCGAAGAGTTGGCCACTTATGACGTTGTTTTTCTCGGTGATGTCGGTGTTGCCCCAGGTCAGTTGACCGAGGAGCAATGCAAGTTGATCAAGGGGCTTGTTGAGTTCCAAGCGGCCGGACTCGTCTTCATCCCAGGCGCACGCGGTTACGAGCATTCGTTAGCGCAGACCGAGTTGGAGAGCCTGCTACCTGTGGTTCTCGACGAAGGGCAGCCCGAAGGGATCGGTACGCGAACGCCCATGCGAATGGAGTTGACTGAATCGGGACGACGCAGCTTGTTGACGAAACTGGCTGACACTCAAGAAGAGAATGTCGATGTGTGGATGGAGTTGCCCGGTTTTCAGTGGCATGCTTCTGTGCTGCGAGCCAAGGCCGGTGCTGAAGTCCTGGCGGTTCATGAATCCGCTTCGGGGACACAAGGTCGCATGCCATTGTTGGTGACCAAGACGTTCGGTACGGGCAAGATTCTTTTCATGGGAACCGACGGCGTTTGGCGATGGCGACGCGGCGTCGAAGACAAGTACCATTATCGATTCTGGGGCCAGGTGGTTCGTTGGATGGCTTATCAACGGAATATGGCGAAAGGAGAGTCGATGCGTTTTTTCTTCTCTCCCGACTCACCTTCGATTGGTCAGACGATCACGCTCCGAGCCAACGTCATGCAGGCCAGCGGCGAACCGTTGGCCGAAGGGGACGTGACGGCCAGAATCGAAAGCCCATCCGGCAAGGTGGATGTCGTCCGATTGTCGAGCGGCGGTGACGAAAGCTGGGGGGCTTTCGAAGGTCGCTACACAGCCGACGAACCCGGCTCACATCGAGTCACCCTCTTCTGCAAGCAGACGTCTGAATCGTTGGAGACGAGTTTCTTCGTTCAAGGAGCTTCCAGGGAACGGATTGGGCAGGCGGCAAGACCGAAAGTCCTCGAAGAACTCGCACGCTTGACCGGAGGCCAAGTCTTGAGCCTTGCCGAGCGAGAGCGGTGGTTCGATGCCCTTCGAGCCATCCCGGAACCCCCCTCGACTATTCGACGCGTTCCACTTTGGTCCCATCCTGCCACCGTAGGAATTCTCCTCGTCGCTTTGACCGCCTTTTGGATCGGACGCAAGGCCATCGGCATGGTCTGATATTGGTGGATCCATGATCCAAAAAGGATGGTATGATTGGCAACCTATTCGGTTTGAATCATCACCACGCGTCAACGAGGGACGAGCGTGTCCAACACACCCAATACCCCGGGAGCGGTGCCTCCGGGGGGTAAGCCTGCGAAGAGTATCGGCGATTTGCTTCGCGAATTTCGCGAGCATCACGAGCAGATGAAGCGCGAGCTGGCCAAAGTTATCGTGGGTCAGGAAGAAGTCATCGAACAATTGTTCGCAGCCATCTTTACGCGAGGCCACTGTTTGCTCGAAGGGGTACCGGGTTTGGCCAAGACCCTGATGGTGTCGTCGCTGGCTCGCATCCTCGATGTGAACTTCAAGCGGATCCAGTTCACCCCCGACTTGATGCCCTCGGATATCACGGGGACCAATGTGCTCGAGGAAGATTCCCAAGGGCGACGCGAGTTTCGATTTGTCGAGGGTCCGATCTTTACGAATATTCTTTTGGCTGACGAAATCAATCGAACACCACCCAAGACACAAGCTGCATTGCTTCAAGCCATGCAGGAACGGGAAGTCAGCGTGGGGCGGCAGACGATGTCCTTGCCAGACCCCTTTTTCACGATCGCCACGCAGAACCCGATCGAACAAGAAGGGACTTACCCGCTGCCCGAAGCCCAACTCGACCGCTTCATGTTTAATATCAAAGTCGGCTATCCCACGGCCGAAGACGAAGAGAAGATCCTGCTCTCCACGACACGAGGCGAACGCCCCGAAATCCAGAAGGTCCTCTCGGCTCGCGCGATCTTGAATATCCAGAAATTGGTGACGAGTGTCGCGGTCAGTCCTTTCATCGTGAAGTATGTCGTAGCCCTCGTGCGCGCGACTCGGCCTGGCGAAGGGGATGCCCCCGAAGTGGTCAGGGAGTTACTCGATTTTGGTGCCGGCCCCCGCGCGGGCCAGTTCTTGATCCAGGCAGGCAAAGCCATGGCAGCCATGGATGGTCGATTCAACGTGGCGCTCGAAGACATTCGACGTGTCGCGGTGCCGGTGTTGCGGCATCGACTGAGCACCAACTTTCAGGCTCAAGCTGAAGGCATGACCACTGACAAAATCATCCTCCGTTTGCTCAAAGAAATCAAAGAACCCGCGATTCCCAAATACGCCGGTATCGACGCGGGCGCCGCCAGCATGGCCCCTCCTCCGGTTCAGTAACAGAAAGCCATTAGACAGAAAGCTCTTCGACAATGTCTCATTCGGTCAACGATTGGATCGCTA
>JALOQW010000115.1 GCA_025459275.1 Pirellula sp. | reverse complement strand
GCGGAATCGGCTCCCGAAACGCAAGTCCGTTCTCTAACGGCGATCACTTGGTTCCGGTCTCTGGAGCGATTCGAAGTGAACTGGCCGACGCCGGAATGGCCAACATCACGTTTCACGTTGCTGGAAGTGCAGCCAATTACAGGGCGTTGGCATCAGATTCGACGGCACTTAAATCACCTGGCCCATCCGGTCATCGGGGATCATCGGCATGGAGATCATCGATGGAATCAACGCTTCTATCATAGAACGGGTATCTATCGAATGATGCTCACATCCATGCGATTGGACTTCCGCCACCCGTTCACTCAAGAACTTGTTTCGCTTTGGGTGCCACGGGGCGAAAGCTTTGATGAGGCCATTGAACTTTTGAGACGCAGCGGTTAACGCAGTCACACAGTCGGCACGCGAGTCTTTCGACGCTGGTGCTTTTTCCACCCGTACCAACCGAGAGCCCCAATGCCAGGGAGAGCAATGAGCCAACCTCCTCCGTTCATGAAGTCTTGGGCTGGAAGAGGAAGGAACTTGGTGATCGGCGCAAGAAAATTGTAAACCGGCTCCAACGTGCCGTTGATGGAAGTCCAACCTTCTCGAACCCAATTGATAAACGGCCCTTTGCGCGTGCCGATCTCGCGCACTCGTTGTTGCAGACCGGGCAATCCAACTGGTGGAGCTTGGGGGGCGACTTGATTCTGGTTGCGGTTGCTATTCCGATTGGTGGCAGAGGATCTGCGATTTGCATCAGCACCCGAGTTGGCGACTCCTTCACTGACACCTATGAAGAAGGAGAATACCACCGACAGCATGGCCATCGCAAACACGAGCAGCACCAACTGACTAAAGAAAGCCACGACTCCCATTCGAAAATCCATTTTCCACCATACGACTTGGAGCGTGCCGGCGGCGGTGAATGCAAAGATGATGGGTAGATATCGAATCACCGGAATGAAGCTAAGGACTTGCCATTTCAGACAGAGAGGCTCGCGGAACCAATTCAAATAGCCGTAGCCTTGTGGAAAAACAAAACCAAGTTCCGGGACTTGCATCAAAAGTGCAAACACATAGCCCGAGAAGTCGTAGGTCAAAAAGACCACCAAGGCGGTAACCAAGGTAGCACCGACTGCTTCCATCAAAGTAGCTGGTCCGTCATCCGCCCAAAAATCGGTCGTTCGAACGAGGATCCACACGGCGATGGGTAACATCAGTAGCCAATAGATCGTGATCACCCACGTACTTTGCTCAACATCTGGAATCATAATATTCTCGCGAGGGTTAGAGAAACGGTACAGTACCACATGGCTTAGGTACCATCACTAGCCCTCGGCAAAAATTTTTGAGGATCATCACGATTCCCCCAAACCACGAGTAGCGGTGTGGCATCGAATGCGATTCTGATCACGCTGGATGGGCTTCGGGTGAGAAAATGTTCACGGGAGCCGACAAACGATTGACCTTTGGATCACAGGGGATCACGAACGGAACATCGCGGTTCTGGTTACCAATGGAGGGTACTTTTCGTACCCAGGATACAACGAGATTCTGTCGGGTTTTTCCGATTCCAAAGTCCATTCCAACGACAAACGGTCCATCGACAACACGACCGTGCTCGAATGGTTCCGCCAGTGCCCATTTTGCAGATGGCTTATCCGTAGCGGGAACGAACGAGCTTAACCGCCGAAGGCGACCACGCGAGTGGGAGATCCACCCACCGAAAGCTTCGCAAGAACTTCCAAATTGGCGAGCGATACGATCCAAACGGTGCCGTCACCTGGATTCGTGATGCATGCGGCTCGACGGTTAGGCAAAATCGCGATTTCGTGCATACCGGAGTGACCTTCAATATCACTCGGGCCAAGCTCCAACGTGCCTGAGACCTTCGCATCGATGAAGTTCTTGTCCCCGTTGGGATCGAGTTCCACGGCAATCAATTTTTCGGTCTTTTCCGATCCGCGACGATGCTGAATCAGCCATGCAACCTCTTTTCCGTTCGATGCAGTGATGCATTCCGGAGTGCTCAGCGATAAACCATCTTCGGTGGGAATCGATAACCGAACTAACGAAGGCTTGGGCTTCGATGCATCGATCATGCCGAGCGCTGCTTCCGCTCCGGTACCGTATTGAAACAAGACCCAATTGCGTTGATTGGCGAACGCACCCGTCCGATAGGGCTTACCGCTTTCTGCATCGGCACCAAGGCTGATATGCTGAATCGATTCCGGTGACACATCTTTGCCGTCGCCATTGATCATGCAGATGCCATCCGAGGGAGCGAAGAAGACTTTACCTGAATTCGTCGTGGCTCCGTGCAATCCGCCTGATGGGAGTTTGAACGTGCGTCCCCCCTGACTTGAACCGGAAGCCATCGGGATGATGTCAACGCGACCCGTATTCTCTCCTTCGCGGTCCGCCCACGTGGCATAGCACCATTGATCGGCTACGGCCGCCAATGTGATATGGTTACCTCCTCCTGAGTGGAATGTAGCATTCCATTTCGTGGAAGAAGCCATCGGAGGCGCTACCACGGTAAAGCCGTTCTTCGCATCGTTTGCAATGAAAATCCTGTTGCCATAACGATAGACGTGAGCCGGATTCCCTTGATTCGTGTCGAGTTGTGTATGAACAACTTTGGGCTGACGCACAAATCTGGCATGAAAATGATCTCCATGAGCTTCCATTTCAATGCCGAGGTCCAGTGCGATCCATCCGCTGCCGATTGTTCCTTTGTCGTCGTCGTGGATACCAGCGATCAACGAAGTCTCGAAAGGTTCCATCTGGACATAGCTTTGGGTTTCGGTGTCCAATTTGGGAACTCCCGGAACATCCGAAGCGACGAGCTTCCATTCGTTATCTGTCCGTTGGAGATCGCCCCATCGGAGTGTTTGTGACTCCTTATCTTGCCAGACCAGACGGGCTAGTGTTCGCGTCTTGCCCGCTGGCTGCTCCTTGGTCTGTTGAGCAAGCAACGGCATTGAGAGCCCAACAACGATTGCACACCATGAAAAACAAAGCCAATAGGACTTCATGAGAGACCTCAACGAACTGTGAATAGATAGTGAATGATTCGAACAGACAGCGGATCAGATCCAATTAGGGACGCAGGCAATACAATCGATCACCGCGGCGAATGAAAAGTGCGTTTGGGATGGCGACCACCGCATATTGGCGCGTACGCCCCAACATGCTTCGAGGATTGTTCTCATCGACGGGAGCCTCCGCGGATTCCCAAAGTTGATTGGAAGCGAGCTTCTGATATTCTGGCCCGGCAGCGATCACCGTCGTTGAGCCTTCCTCCCCAACAAAATAGATGCGCGAGCCGATTCCGAGCGGAGTGGCCCATACTGGATGCCCGAGGTTTTCGTTGTAGACCTCCTTGCCGGTTTCTGCATCCAGGCAGTACAGCCTTCCTCGGCGATCCACGAAGTAGCAAAAGCCGTTGTGCGTGATCGGAGAGCAGAAGCCGCATGTGGCACGTTCCGATCTCCAGAGATATTGGGCGGACCAGCGATCCCCCTCTTTGGTGATGGACACCAATCCATTGGTCGCGATCGCTTCCTTGGTTGGGCCTCCTTCGCGTCCTGCCGAGGCACCGACGAGGATTTTGCCAGCGGCCACGCGAGTTGGAGTCGGTGTCGAGTTACCCGTGAGACCTTCCAGTTCCCATAAGCGTTTTCCGGTTGCGGGATCGAGACCCATCAATCGACCTGGGATTGGCTTGGGGGGCGCAGCTGGCGTTTCGCTTCCAGCTTCCGAATTACCTTGTTGGGCACGGGGCGGACCGCCACCTCCGGAGCCACCGACGCTCAGTACCAAGTGTTGGGAACCATCCTGCATATCGATGATGGTGGGAGAGCTCCATGTCGTCCCCGACGGCAGCGCTTCCTTCCAAACCACACTGCCATCGGTTTGTTTGAGACAGAGCAGATACGGTTCCTGATCCCGCTGGACCCAGACAATGACACGGTCAGACGTTAAAACAACTGATGAAGCTAAACCATGCCGCGAGGTGATGGGGCCGAACTCGGCGACCAGGTCTTTGTGCCACAGTTGTTTGCCGTCATGCGTCAACGAAACCACATCCCCGTTCTCGAAGAAGACGCAGATTCCACTTTCGGAAACAACGGGAGTTGGAGCGGCACGCGAGTAGTAATCCGTGTTCTCCCCTTGGTTCTTGGTCGGTATTGAATACGCCCAAGCACGTTCCCCCGTGTTGACGTCCAAGGCATTGATTCGGAGTGTTTCCTTCATCGTGCCTTCAACGCTACTCACGTAAACCCTATCTCCCCACACGACGGGGCTGCTTTGGCCGTACCCTTCGATTTCCTTCTCCCAGGCCACATGTTCGGTCGGACTCCACTCCAAGGGGACAGACATTTCGTTAACTTCGGGACGCGGTGGACCAAGGAACCCAGTCCACAGCGGCGATGAGCCTGAATCCTCGGGGCTAACGAATCCGACCAGAACCAGAAACAATATGTTCAGCATGGGCCTTCCCATTCATCGAGTTTAGAGGCTTACGGTACGATCAACCAGTTACTCACCGGATAGTGTAAGGACTTCGCCACCGTTCGCCGAGAACGTATTGCGGTAAAGCATCTCGTCCACGTTGTTGGCGGTGAATCGCACCGACCCGTCGAGGTACCCGAGGTGCACGCCGCTGCCGTGCAAGGAACGAGCCGAGTAGAAACCGCGACCGTGGAACCCGATATCCGGAATCGGATGGTTTGGAGTCAGATAGCCATTGATGGTCGTTGCGAATGGGACTCCTCGAATCCATGTTTCTCCTCGATTGCCGCGATACGAAGAGATGATGCCAGGAAAGAGTGATGGAATGTTGGGATTGAAGATCACACTGCCGCCATGCGTGAATCCCGGTCCGGTGGTGTTGCCGGTGGTTCCAGCCCAGTTCGCAATGCGGCGAATGGGTTGACGCTGCGGCAGAGTCGGCCCGACTTGCTTATCTCCCATGATCGTTTCCGCGATGAAGACCGTATTGCTTGTGCCATCAACGCACTTGGCAAGTTTCGCAAATCCTCCGGTCCAAAACATTCCATCGGTTTCAAAGCGATCGTCGTAGATCGTCTCGCGCCCACTGCCGATGCTGAACATGTAGTTGAGTCCCGCCGTCTGGCCTTGGGTTCCGTCCGCCAAGGTCGTTGGAAACATGGGATCTTCGGCATCGCTTGGGCATAGAAAGGTTGGAATGCGTTGACTGATGATCCCCGCGAGTGCCGGATCGAAACGGGCTGCGAATGCGGGTCCAAGCAACAACGGTCGAGAGTAATCGATCATGTTGTGGAGATTCGTCTGCTCCATGTGCGGCAATATCCTCGCTTGAGCAGAGTAGGTGCTGCTCCCCAAAAGCCCCGGGAATCGTTTGAACGCCGACTCGTAGTTCAGCGTGGCTAACGCAATTTGCCTTAGGTTGTTCGAGCAGGACATTCTACGAGCCGCCTCACGCGCGGCCTGAACAGCCGGGAGAAGCAAACCAACCAAGATTCCAATAATGGCGATCACCACGAGAAGCTCTACCAACGTAAATCCGGCACGCGCCGGTCTGCCGCTTACAAACAATCGCATCGCAAGTACTCCAGGAAATAGTATGCACTGAACACGTATATGCAATTGATATGCAAAACGAGATTTCGTCAAGTGGCAGATGGCGATTTTTTGGTGGCGAATTGCAGTGGATCGAGGGTCCTACCCATTCCGGGGCGAATACCTTGCGGACGGTTTCGTGTACTCTTGCATTGCGTCCGTTAGGGAGATGGATGGGAGTTTCGTTTCGACCCTTGACTCGGTCAGCCTTTACGCTTGGCTGGCGTTCCGGTCGCTTCCGATTCCTTGCAACCATTGAGTTTCCTATGTGCTCATGGATGTCATGGCAATGGTTGGGGTCGCATTCCGTTGGCAAAATCTTCCGATGGCTTTCTTTGCAGCATCCGTTCTGCATCATCCGTTGTGGCGTTGGAGTGATCAGGTGTCGCCGGTCTGGATTCCGGGGGGGCGAACGGAGGAGATTGCGTTTCTAGCCGTGCAGTGCTTGCAAGTTGCTGCCTTAGCGATTCTGCATCGATTCGTCTCTCAAGCTTTGTCTCGACGACGGATGTTGCTGCAGCCATTTTCGTTCGCTGCCTGTGAAGTAGACGATGGCACCGATGGCAGCGATCGCAATGAGAATCACTCGGTACATCGAAGCGACGATCAGGCCGGAGAAACCGTCCGGAATACCGTCGACCTCCTGGAACAACCGGTCGACAGCCACCTCCTGGACCCCAACTCCGCCGGGGGTGAGAGGTAAGGTCGCAGCAGCAAAGGCTGGTGGGATGGCTTGGAAGTGCTGACCGAGCGTCGGTGGGGTCTCGTAAAGGGCGTTTGAGATCAGCCAAGCCGAGTGGGTCAGGAGTAAGTGGACCACGAGCGTCGAGCCAATCATTTGGGCGACAAGCATCGGCCTGCCCTGGAAAACGAGACATGCGGTTGCGACTCGAAACAGGGAGTGTCCTACCCAAGGAATTCGATGAAGCCATGACAGTGGCAGTCGATGACCAATGACGACAATCGCAGCCAAGCCGACTAGACCAACGATTGCGAGCACCGTTGCTCCACGGCGAATCCACAGCAGATTCGTGGAAAGATTTTCGGCCAAATGCAAACTGACCGCTGCAACGATCACCAACCCGAGCAATCCGATGGCACGGTCTACCAAAACGGATGTCACGACTTCGGTTTTTCGCTTATGAGCGAGACGGGCCGCCGCAATCGCTTTGAACAGATCTCCGCCGATGGCACCGACGCTGACCATATTCAGCATGGTACCGAGAAATCCAAGACGGATCGCATCGATGATGCGCAGAGGAACATCGAGAGCTGCAACCAGCGTCCGCCATCGGAGAAAGGTGATGACATGGGCGGACAAGACACCTACGAAGGCGCTGGCAATGAGCCACCAGTTTTTGTCCTGGGCAACGAGAGCATCCCAATCTTTTTTAGGGAATGTGGAAACGATCCAAGCTAGTATCGCGACCAGCAATACTAGCTTGAGAATGGAAATGATCGATTGCCTGGTGGGATTCCTATTCGACACTACGCCCCGGCCAGTGCATTTCCTTTGACGGCTTGGGCCAACTCGCGTGCACGGGCAGTGCTTTCCCAAGTGAACTCTGGTTCGTTGCGTCCAAAGTGGCCACCGGCCGCCGTCTTGCGGTAGATCGGTCTGCGAAGATCAAGATATTCAATGATGCCGCGAGGGGTGAAATCGAAGAACTCTTGGATAACTTCGCAGATGCGTTCATCCGAAACCTTGCCTGAATCTTGGGTGTCTACACGGATGCTAACCGGCTTGCTGACACCGATTGCGTAGGCGACTTGGACTTCGCATCGATCGGCGAGTCCGGCGGCGACGATATTCTTGGCAACGTGGCGAGCCATATAGGCGGCGCTGCGGTCCACCTTGGTCGGGTCCTTGCCGCTGAATGCACCGCCACCGTGCCGTCCCCAACCGCCGTAGGTATCGACGATGATCTTGCGTCCGGTCAAGCCGCTATCGCCGTGAGGTCCGCCGACCACAAACTTGCCGGTTGGATTGATGTGGTAAACGATGTCGGAGGTGACCAACTTGGGAGGCAAGCATGGCTTCACAATCTTCTCGATCACGAACTGTCGGATCTCTTCTTGGGAGACCTCGGGTGCATGCTGGGTCGATACCACGACGTTATGAATGCCGACCGGTGTGTAGCCTTCGTATTTGACTGACACCTGGCTCTTGGAATCTGGGCGGAGCCAATTCACCTCCTGATTGAATCGAGCTTCGGTCAATCGGTTCGTGATACGATGTGCCAGAGCAATGGGTAGGGGCATGAGTTCCGGCGTGTCGTTGCATGCGTAGCCGAACATCAACCCTTGGTCGCCAGCACCGATGTCTTTGCCAGCGGTCGAATTGTCGTCGACGCCCATGGCGATGTCAGGGCTTTGGCGATCGAGAGCCACCATCACGTTGCAGGTTCGGCCATTGATGCCCCATTCATCGTCGATGTAGCCAACATCCACGATGGCTTGCCGAACCACGTCGGCGTAATTCACGATGGCCTTGGTGGTGATCTCACCAACGATCAAAGCCAAGCCAGTCGTCACGACCGTTTCGCAAGCGACCCGGCTCATTGGGTCTTGGGCAAGCAACGCATCCAGGACGCTGTCAGAGATTTGGTCAGCCAACTTGTCCGGGTGACCCATGGATACCGATTCACTGGTGAAGACGTATTTACCTGATGCCACCGATTCAACCTCCCAAATGGGACTATGCAACTGAAGAACTTGGACGCACGCCATCCAGGATGATGGCCTTTGCTCACAGACAAGCCATAGTGTAATCCCAATTGATTTGGGTGAAAGTCGAATTGGGATAGGACCCGGTGCACGCCCGAACCAAACGCATATCCGCACCCGAAATCGGCGAAAAACAGCAGATTTTGAGGCTCCAACGGTTGAAAGCTGTATCGGTCAGGTAGAGTTTGACGGACTCTTCGCATCGTCGTTCAACTGCCAGTCTCCTCATGGCCTTATCAAATTTGAACCCAATGGATTCTGAGCCAGCCTTCGCGTGTTCCCCGAAGTGGGGTGCGTGGTGGGGAGCGCCGGAGCTCCGAGCCCGGGTTATGGATGGTGTCGAGAAGTGCATCATCATCGGGCTCTATAGTAGCTTTTTGATCGCTCTTTCTGGATCGATGGTCGGGACCCTTTCGACTGGACGGGGGCTGGTGATCGGCGATGCGATGTTGCTGATCACGGAAACGATCATGGTGGTCCTGGTTCTGCTTCGGCGTTCCGCCAAAGACCTCACCCTGCAACCGGGTGACTGGGCGATTGCGCTGACCGCGACCTGCCTGTCGCTTCTAGCGCGTCCATCCCCTCATGCCCCCCAATGGTATGACGCCATCGGCGCCGTGTTGACCATTGCTGGACTGTGCACCCAGTTGGCCGCGAAACTGACGCTGGGGCGACGTTTCGGTCTGGTAGCTGCGAACCGTGGCATCTGTTCGAGTGGTCCGTATCGGATTGTGCGGCATCCGATTTATATGGGTTATGTGATGCTCCACCTCGGGTTCTTCATTCTCAATCCGAGTCTTTGGAATCTGACCGTTTTCACCCTCTTGTATTCGATCAAGGTTCCCCGCATCCTCATTGAAGAGCGGCTTCTGGCCCGCGATGCAGAGTATCGCAGCTACATGGAGCAAGTGCGATATCGCTTGCTGCCTGGTGTATTCTAAACAGGCGGGTCGGCAGCGTGACCCTGTTCGCATCGAAGTGATTCGGTGCATCTATTTGTTCAAAAAATCAGGAGCGCACCTGTGGTATCCTTTCGTTCGTCATCGATGTTTCTCTCGAAACATGTCCTTCTCGGCTTCGTCTTGGTGGGGTTTTTGCTGAGTCCCTGTTGTGGTTGGAGTTATGCGGATGACTCGGACGCACTGCATGCGATTCTCCAGGATCAAGCCAAAGCATGGAATCGTGGGGATCTCGATGCATTCATGTCCGCCTACTGGAAAAATCCAGAGTTGACCTTCAGCTCGGGTGGGGAGACGACACGAGGCTGGGATGAGACGTTGGCAAGGTATCGGAACCGCTATCCGGACCGTGAAGCGATGGGGAAGTTGACGTTTTCGAAATTGGAAACGCACATGCTCGGTCAAGATGCGGCCTTCACACTGGGGCGATGGCATTTGGATCGGAAAGAGGTGGCTCAGGGGAATTTCACGTTGGTCTGGCGAAAAATGGAGAATGGTTGGAGAATCGTGCACGATCATTCATCGTCTACGCCGAAACCTCCGCCGACTCCCTGAGCTATGGCCCAGATCACGCTTCAAAATGTTACGCTTCGTTTCCGCGGACCGCCGTTGCTCGATGAAGCGACCCTACGCATTGAGCCAGGGGAGAAGATCGGTTTGCTCGGCCGGAATGGTGCCGGAAAAACATCATTGTTGAGACTGATCGCCGGAACGGAACGTCCGGAGTCTGGGGTGATCGAGTTCGCGCCTGGGACCCGTGTCTCGCTGGTTCCGCAGGATGTTCCTGACGGGGTTGAGGGGTCGATCGAACAGGTGGTGTCGCTTGGGTTTCCACCCGAGTTTGATTCTCCCGAAATGCACTGGAAAAAGGAGCAGCTTCTCCAGAGGACTTTGGATCAATTGCAACTCGATCCGCAAGCCGACTTTGCTACCTCTTCCACAGGGATCCGAAGAAGGGCGTTGATCGGGCAAGCGTTGGTGAGTGCACCCGATGTTCTCCTCTTGGATGAGCCCACCAACCACTTGGACATTGACTCGATCCTGTGGTTGGAAGGATTTCTTGCGACGTTGCCTTCGACGTTGCTCTTTGTAACTCACGACCGATCGTTTCTCACCAAGATCGCCAAACGGATCGTTGAAGTGGAACGAGGCAAGTTGCTTGACTGGTCCTGCGATTATGAGACCTTCCTGCAACGCAAAGAGCAGGCGTTGCTCGCTCAAGAAAAGCAAGAAGCGCTCTTCGACAAAAGGCTGGCTCAGGAGGAAGTCTGGATTCGGACGGGGATTAAGGCCCGTAGGACCCGCAACGAAGGTCGCGTGCGTCGCTTGGAAGAGATGCGTCAAGTGCGCTCAAGACGTCAGGCCAAAGTGGGTTCCATGAAACTTGCGATTGACTCCGGCGAACGGAGCGGCGTCCTCGTGTGCCAAATGCAGTCTGCATCTTTTGGATACGGCGATCATGCGATCATTCCGCCCTTGGATTTGACCATCCTTCGCGGAGACAAGATCGGCATCCTCGGCAGAAACGGAGCGGGCAAGTCGACCTTGCTCAAGGGGATACTCGGAGCGCTGACACCGATGTCAGGCCATGTCCGAATGGGAACAAAGTTGGAGATTGCTTATTTCGATCAGACCCGAACCGCACTGGACCCTGAGAAAACGGCCGAAGAGAACGTCGGCGT
>JALOQW010000475.1 GCA_025459275.1 Pirellula sp. | reverse complement strand
GCGTTTGTCGTTCAGTCTCGAGGTTCTTTGATGGGAACAGCGGATTCTGGTTAAGCAGAATGGATGGGGCGACCATCCACAGCGAGTGCCGCTTCGTGCATCGTTTCCGCTAAGGTTGGATGCGCATGGCAACTGCGAGCGATGTCTTCGCTCGAGGCACCGAACTCGATCGCGATGGCCGCTTCAGCAATGAGGTCGCCTGCTCGCGCCCCAATGATGTGGACACCGAGGACGCGGTCTGTCCTGGCATCGGCCAGAATCTTCACGCGGCCCTCAACTTCGCCGAGGGTTCGTGCGCGACCATTGGCACCGTAGGCTCCGACCCCTTTGCGATAGTCGATCCCGGCCTCTTTGAGTTGTTCTTCGGTCTTTCCAACCGTTGCGATCTCAGGGTGCGTGTAAACAATGGCGGGGATGCAATCGTAATTGAAGTGGCCGTGGATGCCGGCCATGCGCTCCACACAGACCACAGCTTCTTCCATGGCTTTGTGAGCCAGCATGGCACCGCCGATTACATCTCCGACCGCGTAAACCCCTTTCACCCCGGTTTCGTAGTTACCATCGACTGCGATGAATCCCCGCTTGTCCGTTTCCAAACCAATCGACTCCAACCCGATGTTGGCCGTTAATGGGACGCGTCCAGCAGCGAGCAGAACGCGATCCGATTCCAAGGGTTCCGCTCCTTTGCAACGAACGACGCAACGGCCACCTTCGACCTTGGCACTCTCCACCCACGAGCCCAATCGAAACTCGATTCCTTGGCGAGTGAAGATCCTTTGAGCCAGCTGACTCAGTTCACCGTCCATGCCCGGCAGAATCCGATCCATGGCTTCCAAGACGACGACTTTGCTTCCTAAACGATTCCACACGCTTCCAAGCTCCAAGCCGATGTATCCACCACCGATCACTGTGAGTTTCTGGGGCACTTCGGGAAATGCGAGAGCGGTGGTGCTGTTTCCGATCCGATCACCATCCTCTTCCACACCACGCATGGTTGCTGGGCGTGAGCCGGTTGCGATCAGAATCTTCTTTCCTCGCACATGGACCGTTTCGCCTTCCACGTTGACTGCGATGGTCGTGGGATCGATCAATTGACCCCGGCCGCGGTAAGGCGTAACCTTGTTTTTCTTGAACAGTAGGTCAATCCCTCCCGTTAAGGTGGAAACGACCTGGTCCTTGCGCTTCATCATGGCGGCCAGGTCGAGTTGGACATCACCAACCACGATTCCGTGGGTATTGAGTGAAGATTTCGTGTCGTGATATAGATGGCTTGACTCCAACAATGCCTTGCTAGGGATGCAACCGACACGGAGGCATGTTCCGCCAAACCGTGAGTTCTCGTCGATGCAAGCGGCGTTCATTCCAAGCTGGGCAGCGCGAATGGCTGCTACGTAGCCGCCGGGTCCCCCTCCCAAAACGACCAAATCATGTTCCACTATTTTCATTGCGGCTGAATCCTGCGACATTGAAGCGAATATCCAGGCTACAGCTTAC
Source organism: Pirellula sp. (assembly GCA_025459275.1). Classification (GTDB taxonomy): domain Bacteria; phylum Planctomycetota; class Planctomycetia; order Pirellulales; family Pirellulaceae; genus JBKCUI01. The sequence goes on along the minus strand of JALOQW010000475.1, from coordinate 2,106 downwards.
CCGTAGAGGCGTAATTTCCAAGGTCCATTAGGATTTCTATGCCAAGCCCAAGGACATTCCCGTACCGCATTGACCGGTGCGTTCAGTCGACCAAATGGCTGGCTGCAGGAATTGCAACGTTCCTGAGTCCCTTCATTCTGCACGCGCTTGGGCTGTGGATTCGTCAGTTGGCTGCCTTTCCCGTTTTTTCCGCAATGTTCGCGGCTGGAGCTGGGCTCGTCATCTACCTTTGTAGGACCGATGTCATCGATAGCCCAATGGTTCGGTCGGCCATCGCTTTTGAGCGACGATGTACCCAAGGAATCATTTCGCGGTTACTCTTGGCCCCAAAGGGCCGATGGCTTGGCAAAGGGAATTGGGTCATTCTCGCCAGCCCTTATTTTTTGCCCGTGGCCATGATTTTGCTGTGGATCATGAGCTGGTTCATCTTTCCGGCGGCGCTCCGTAGTTTCGTTATCGGCTTCGGTGTTGCTTACCACGTGGCGTCGGTCATTATCCGCTGGAAGTCGGGGAGTCCCGAGTCACGGCGACTCGGTGTGCGATTCGCGATTCTCTTTTTGGTGCCGGCCAACCTCTTTGTGATCGGTGCCGGCTATGCTTTTGCACTCAATGGGTTCACCGGCTTGTTTGTTTTTATCAAAGATGTTTTCCGGCCAATTGCGGCATCCGTACATTGGCTCTTTTAACCGTTTGGGAATTGACGGCAGTATTCGTAGACGGCCATCGTCGTAGCGGTGGCAACGTTGTAGCTGGCAGGTTGACCATAGACGGGGATCTCGATCACATGATGGAGAATGGCCAGTTCCTCCGACGAGAGTCCTTCACGCTCCGAGCCGACGATGAGTGCTGTCTTGCGATGAAACGGAAACTCGAACAGGCAAACGGAGTTTGTTGTCTGCTCGAGCCCAACCATGGAGTATCCGTCGCGCGCGAGTTGCTCCATCGCTGGCGCGAGACTGCGGCGTTGAATCACCTCGACGTAATCGGCAGCATCCCGAGCAATCTCTCGATCGACTTTCCCACTGCCGCATTGAATGATGCGGCGAATACCAGCACAACCGCAAAGCCTGACAATGCGACTCAAGTTCACATTGCTTCGCATGGGAGCGAGCGCGATCACGAGCTCTCGTTCGCGGTCTAGCGGAGTTGGTGGCTTGTGGCGGATATGTTCAAAGCGCATGTTCGGATCGGTGGTTCTATCGATGCTCCGTCAGTCCGTCACGAGCATTTGAATGCGATCGATCACCATGGCGAGAAATTCGCGATCGGTCGAGGGGCGGCTTGGTGCATGCATAGGAAGGGCATCGGACGCGATCATCCCTCGGAGCATGAGGGTCATCGCAGCATTGTGTTTATAGGCAGGTACAGGATCACGGAAGGCAAATCCACCTAGCAACTGCAAGGCATCATTTAGCTCATAGAAGCGTCGGTCCGAGGACGCCCAAAGTCGATCGCGACGGGCAAACGCTTCTGGGAAGAATGCGGCGAGCCCGAGAAGATAGTCGCTCCCCCATTGAATCATGTCGATGGCGAGATCGTTCCCAGTGTAAATTTTGAAATCCGGCCGTCGCTCATCTCGGATCGCAAGCCGTTGCCATTCTAGTTCGCGTCTCAGCGAAGAATGCTTGATACCGATGAGAGACGGAATCTCCATGATCTCGGCGAACAAGTCCATTGAGTAGATCGCGCCAAAGTCCGCGAACATTGCCCCGAGTTCAAAGGCAAGATAATCGATTTCCAATTTCCCGAGTTCGCGATAGACATTCAGAATGTCAGGATTAGGTCGACGAACAAGGTCCGTGCACTGGAAAACGATGGGAACCGCTCCAGCGGTTGCGATGGTTTCGAATTGAGCCTTGTAATGAGCCTGACAGTCACCGGCGAGGTCCCCAACGTACGCCCCGGCCACCAGTTCTCGCCCTTGCGCAAGCGACGACGCGAAATGAAGGACTTCGAGCCGCTGGGATTCCGTTAGCAAATTGACAAAACCCGTATCCATATTGACGGCCGGAATCAGCCCACATCCCCAAATGGATTCGAGTACCCTGGCGTAGGAATCAAAATCCAGCATCCCCACCGGTTTCCAGGGAAGATACGCGGCGGCGT
>JALOQW010000474.1 GCA_025459275.1 Pirellula sp. | reverse complement strand
GAGCTTCGGTATGGAATCGTTCGAGGGTCGCTTTGCGGCTACTGGGTGCCAGGGTATCGAGCAAGTCGTTCCTGACAATCTTGAGAGCTACGACGCGGCGCGTTGAGGTCTGTCGCGCTTTGTACACAACTCCCATACCGCCACGTCCCAATTCACCCGTGATCTCGAATCCCGGAACTTTTGGAAACCGTCCGGAGTCTGCGAGCACTCGCATCGTGACCGGATTGGGATCCGAAGCTATGGTTTCGAAAGGACCGCTTGCGTTTTTACCTGCTTGGGACGTCGATTGCAATTCTACGGTTGCATCCGAACCGGGCATGGTCGCATAAGCGTTTCCATGCTGCGATTCTGGCATAGCAGTAGAAAATGCGTCTCGTGGCGATGTGTTTCTTTCCGGAATCAAGTTTTCCGGGGAAGTATCTTCGGATGTCGGGGGACCTGGAGCTAGAATCGGATAGCACTGTGGGTAAGCTCGAATATACGGTTCCATCGCGATGGTTTCGCCGAGTGCCGTCCGAAGAGAGACTTCATTTTGGATAAGCTCGGCCAGCAAGGGCGCATTTGACTCGAGCGTTGGGTACTTCTCGACATACCACGAGACAGGAACCCGCTCTCCACGCCCCCAACGCGTTCGCTGATCGGTTATTAACGATTCCAGCATAAACGCCACTTTTTTCGAGATAACTCACATTGCGGCACAACACTGCCTAACCCAAAGGTTACCCGAATATGCCCCCCGTGCAATGCGTTCTCAATTTTGGGGATTGCCTCGTTGCAATACTTGTCCACGCCACTTACCGAACCAATGAAGCAACAATGAGTCCCGCGGAACCGTCGAATCCATCCGAACAAGTTGCGAGCGAAAAGGATCGGAGCAACGTCGATCGAGCGGCCCTGGCTGAAACGCTGGTGCAACGGAGTCCGCTGCTTTGCAATTCCGTCTGCAACAATTGCATCGATCATCGCAAGATAGTGTCGGGCAAAGGTTCTGTCTTCCTGTTGTGCCAGTCCGCTTCGACACCCAAGACTTGGCCTAAGTATCCACCTCAGCCCTTGTCCTTTTGCCCTTATTTTCGACCAGTTACATCTCCAAGGGATATCGACGTCAGTGACACGAGAGGCAATGTCGCAGAGGGTGGCTAGAGATTTGATTGGATCAATCTCTTGGTTGATCGCCGATCGACTTTCGATACGTTGCGCGACCTTCGGCGTATTGGGCTTTATTGGGAGTTCGAGCACGCAACCACTCCTCGATTTCGTCGGCCGAGGGTGGGGACTCCCGGCATTGGTTGGTCAAACGTTCCAACTGTTTGCGACACCAACCACAACCGGTCCCTGCTCCACCGCACTCATGCAGTTGGCTTGGCAACTGCACCTGATGGATTCGGATGTAGTTAAGCACCTTTCTCCATGTGACATGGAAGCACAGGCATAGTTCATCGTCGGCTTCCATGGGATGTGGTTATTCCTGTTCCTGACGGTACTTATCGAGCTTTCGATAGAGTGTTCGCGCGCCTATATCGAGGATTTTCGCAGCTTCTTCTCGATTGCCAGCCGTCATCTTGAGCGTTTCCTCGATCGCCCATCGTTCAATATCGTCCATTGTTTTTCCGATGAGTCCTGTCGAGAGGTTAGAGGTCGGGACTTCTCCGGGAACTAGGATCTCTGTCCCTGAGAATGTGGAGGCACTTGCGGTGCCTAATCCTGGTTCATCGGTTAGTTCAGGCGGCAGATCGTCCACATCAAGTTTTCCGTCGGTGTCTAGAACAACCATCGTTTCGACAAAGTTTCTCAATTGGCGAATGTTGCCTGGCCAGTCGTACGAGTAGAACTTGCGAGTCACGGTTGGAGTAAAGTTGCATGGCCCGTGATTGTGCCTTCGGATGAACTGCTTTCGAAAATGATCCATCAGGGGGACAATGTCATCGCGACGATCTCTTAGCGGCGGAAGATGGACCGTTACTACCTTGAGCCGAAAATAAAGATCGTTCCGAAACTGACCATCGGTGATCATTTGTTCCAAAGGGCGATTGGTCGCGGAAACAAGGCGCACATTAACTTTGATGGATTTGTTGTCGCCGACTCGGGTGATTTGGTGCTCTTCCAGGACTCGCAACAACTTGATTTGGGTACTCATCGGCATGTCGCCGACTTCGTCCAGGAAGAGAGTTCCACCATCAGCGTACTGAAAGGCACCTTCACGATCCGTAACAGCATCCGTAAATGATCCACGGACGTGACCAAACAGCTCACTTTCCACGAGATTTTCGGAGACTGCTCGAACGTTGAGAGCCACCATGCGTTTGTTCTTGCGAGGGCTATTCTGATGGATAGCGCGAGCGATCATTTCCTTACCGGTCCCACTTTCGCCAGTGATCAACACCGTCGCATCCGTCGGTGCGATCCGTTTAAGTCGATCGATCAATTGCTGCATTTGCACACTCGCAAAGACGATCCCTTCAAAACCGAATTTCTCGTCAAGACGTCGTCGAAGCTCCAAATTCGTCTGCTTGAGCTGGACAGCTTCGACCGCCTTTGCCGCGATGGCTCGCAATCGGGCGGGGGTAATGGGCTTCTCCAGAAAGTTGAATGCTCCGAGCTGCATTGCCTCAACCGCCTTGGTGACTGTGGCGTGCCCAGTCACCATGATGACTTGCGCTTCGGGCAACAATTGTCGGGCCAACGACAGAATCTGCATACCGTCGACGTCATTCATGACCAAATCGGTGATGATGACGTCGTAGGTGTTCTGTTCCAACATGCGCTTGCCGTCAGGCCCTGCGGTCGCCACGTCACAACGATAACCGACCCGTTCCAAGCTTTCAGTCATGGCCCTGGCATGAGCAGGATCGTTGTCGACGACCAGGAAAGCGAACTGTTTTGGGTCGAGTTCGGCAGGCAACCCTGAATCGACCGGAAGGCTGGGAGTGATAGTGGCGTCGTCGTTTTGCATAGTTTGAAGTATACTGAAATCGGCAATCAGACCGAGTGATTTTCGATAAACCCGACGTTTTGAAAAGGACTAAAGAACATGGGGGAGGGTAAGCTGTGCCGCGGAGTTCGAGGCGCCACAACCGTCGAAGCCAACTCTCGCGACGCCATTTTGAAGAGCACCCGGCAATTGCTGGCCTTGATAATTCGCCGAAATCAAATCGATCCGAGGGATGTTGCCAGCGCCATTTTTACCGTGACCCGAGATTTGAACGCCGAGTTCCCCGCCTTGGCCGCCAGACAAATGGGCTGGTTGGACGTGCCACTCTTATGCGGATACGAGATCGAAGTTCCCGGCAGCCTGATGTCGTGTGTCCGCATCTTGGTCCATTGGAATACCGACAAGGACCAGAAAGAGATCCATCACGTCTACATCCACGACGCGGTTACGCTCCGGCCCGATCTCAGCAAACTCCCCCCTGTCGACTGGCACGAACTCGAGACCTGGATCACCGAACAAATGTCCGCCCGCTAACCCGCCCCCATGGCGACACACGCCCCGTCCCTCTCGCCCAATCTTGCATGGTGCCAGGCACCTATTGCCCGGAGGGCGGATGGGGGTACAATGCCGAGCGAAGGAGAAATGAATATGCCTAGACCATTGCGTTCGGAAATCTTCACAC
>JALOQW010000114.1 GCA_025459275.1 Pirellula sp. | reverse complement strand
CGCCTTTAATACCTCCTTGGTCTCCAGATCCCCTGGTGGGGGGAGGAGCGGAAGGCTGTTGTAGGGCAGGTCCGGTCGCCAGGCCGGCCCGTGATTTTCAAGAGTTTGGGGTGTTTCCATGGTCGACAAGGATATGTCGAACCGATCGACACGTCCACAAGACCTGTCGAAAAAACAGGCGATTTTCGACCGGTCGTGCGTATTTCAGCATCGGTACCGTGCTCCGGGAATCGAGCGTAAAGCTATACTACTGTTATGAATAAAGAGCCATTCGACGAGCGAAAAAGGGTACGCAAATTGCCTCTCTCCGAAGAGTCCGGCGCTATGGACTTTGGGGCTTACACACCTGCCGAACGGGTACTCATGGTATGGCCCATCACCCAGGATTGCTGGGCCTTTGTCCCAGGGTACGATGCTAAACAAGAATTTCAGAGACATGTTGTCCGCGTTCAACGACGCGAAGGTTGAATACCTCTTGGTAGGAGCATACGCACTTGCGGCTCATGGAAGCCCAAGAGCGACTGGAGACATCGACTTTTGGGTCAGACCCGTTCCCAGCAATGCACAAAACGTCTGGAAAGCGCTTCAGATTTTCGGAGCGCCCTTGTCGCAAATGCAGGTCGAAGACTTCTCAACCCCTGACATTGTCTATCAGATCGGCCTGCCACCTCAAAGGATCGACCTTCTCACATCGATATCGGGCGTGAACTTTGAGGACGCATGGCTAACTCGCATCGTGATTGAGATTGATGGACTACAAGTTCCTGTAATCGGTTTAAACGAGCTTCTGAAGAACAAGGAGTCCTCGGGGCGCGACAAGGACTACGCCGATATTCCAACGATCAAACGACTCCTTGGCAAAGCCAAGGAGTCGTGGTAGAAGGGCTCGCCCACGATCAGGGGTTCAGTGCGTCACCGGACAGCTTGCGCTGTTCCGCTACCATTTCGGTGAAACGTTATCCGCGCTCTTTGTCTTTGTTGACTCGTTCGATCAGTTTGTCTTGGTGAAGTCGCTCAATGAGTTGCCGAAGCTCCTTGAACTCGCGGCGCATTTTCTCTTGTTCGGCGCGGATGTCGTTGATGACTTCGGAGTGACGAACCAATTCTTCTTTGACCTTGCGACCCCAGGCGTCGTGCTCTTCGATCAAGCGTTGGTGTTCTTCCCGCAGCTGTTGATGTTCCTGAACGACGATGGGAGGCATCTTCTCCTTGGCGTGGATCACCTCAGGCCTTTCTACCCGTTCTAACTCAGCGGCGAAACGTTCTTTTTCAGCTCGGAGCTTATGCTCCATTTCTTCAGCATGGCGTCCTAGTTCATGCGCCATATCGTGCATTTCGGCTTCCTTGAGGTGCTGAGCAGCGACGCGAAGATGTTCGAGGCGTCTCGCCATGTGGTGCAGCATCTCTTCTCTCTCCCTCCGCTCCTGTTCCATTCGCTCATGGCGCTGCGGTTCAGCCTGTTTTTGAGTGAGCGTTCGGAGCCGTGCGTTCAGCTCGCGTACCATCTTCATTCGATCGCTCGCTGCTTCCTCTTCACCGCGGCTAGCCAGCTCGCGCGCTTCGAGCCGTAGCTGTTCCATCTTGTTCTTAATTTCTCCTCGCTCATCGGCCGAGAGTGGAGAGATGGCAGCCACGGAACTGAAGACCATTGCAAGCATGCAGACGAAAGTTCTTTTCATTGTTCCACCTAATGTTCGAGTCATGAAAACACAGACGTATTCCGAGAGGAAACTCGCATAGGAATGCAGTATACTCGATCTCGGGTCGATGTAGGCTGGTTTCTTTCCTCTCTCCGAATCATGAACACACCATGAACGCGAAGGCTAGTTCCTGTCGATTTTCTGGAATCACTTGCATCGCTTGGACACTGTTTTGGAACTTGGTCTTACAGCCATCGCACGGCATCGAAAAGGAAGTGACGGTATCGGTCTATCAAGGAGAGCATGCCGAAGGAGACTTTAGCAAGAATCTCGCTACGGTGGAACAAGTCACTTCCAGATGCGCAGCGTCAGGATGCCACTTCTTGGTCTTCCCGGAGTGTTTTCTGTCTGGATACGAGAGTCCCGATGCCGTCAGAAAAGGTGCCAGGGGCTTGGATGATCCTGACCTCATCCGATTCGTGGATTCGACGAAGGACCATGACACCGTCGTCTTGGTAGGAATGGCTCGCAGGAGACCTCAAGGAGGCGTCGCGAATTCTCAATTGGTCATCCATCGAGGGAAGCTGGTGGGTTGGTATGACAAAGTCATGTTGACGCAAGGCGACCGTTACACGCTTGGATTCGAGTATGGCACATCGGTCCCGGTCTTTCGAATTCATGGCGTCACGTTCGGGATCGCAATCTGCCATGACACGTCGTTTCCGTATGTCGCGATGATGGCCAAAGCTCAAGGAGCCGAGGTTCTTTTCACCCCTCACAACAATGAGATCGATGTCCAATCCGTGGATAACCATCGTCGTTGGGTGAGGAATTGCCACATTGGGTTGGCATGCCAGTTCAAGATAGTGGTTGCGCGCGCAAACAACATCAAGAGCAATCGAGCCGGCCGCGTTGGATATGGCGACAGTTTCATTCTGGATCCGCAGGGAACACCTCTCGCGGAAGCCGACCTGTTCAAGAAGGAGCTGATCTCGGCCACGATCACACCCGAGATGTTTCGTTCGCCTACTGTCTGGTCGAATCTTGAAGAAGCCCCGTCATGGCTGCGTCAACAACTCGCACAATCGCTTTCGCAAGGGCGACGTCCAAGCAACGACGAGAGCTTCAAGTTCTGGATTGAGAACATGAAGACCCACGAATTCACGCGTGAGGAGATGAGTCGAGCATTGGGCATGTCGTTCGATGAAGTGGATTCAGCGATCAAGCGATTGGCGATCACCGTTCCAAGCCCCCCTGCCCTGCCTCCCTCCCCTGCCCTGCAGGATTCGAAAGTTGTGAGTGTACTCCCCTACCCTGGCGGTCGTCATCCGCGATTGGGGTTCTTGGATGGAGCCGTGATGCCTCAACGAGAGACGAAGGTCAGCGTCTTTCCTCCGTGGGAGGATGGAGGATACGTCGTTGCCGATATCCCTGAAGCGGTCTTCTCGAATCTAGGATTGATTTACTTGGCCCATACTCACGTTCCTACTTTATGGGATCTGCAGCAAATCACCTTGCCTCAACTGGAATGGACGCGCACGGAGGATGGCGGACTTTCTATGCAGCGTGATTTGCCGAACGGGATATCGTTTACTTCGTCGGTCATGCCGAGGGCTGATCACGTCGACATGGAGTTGACACTGACGAATGGCACGCGCGAGCGACTCACGGGACTCCGGGTTCAGAATTGTGTGATGCTGGGTTACGCTAAAGGGTTCGAGAGCCAGGACAACGAGACCAAGCGTTTTCAAGCTCCGTTCGCGGTCGCCGGCAATCGTTCTCTAGATCGATGGGTGATTACTGCATGGACGCCGATCCAGCGTTCATGGGGCAATCCCCCCTGCCCTTGCCTGCACGCCGACCCACAGTTTCCCGACTGCGACCCAGGAGAAACGGTGACGGTCCGAGGATGGTTAAGCTTCTACGAAGGAACCGATATCGACGCGGAACTGAAACGCATCACCTCGACATTTGGGTCTACAATGAACGGCGAAAGGTAATCGGACATGGCCGAGTTTCGATACAAAGGGGAAGTTCTTTGGCAACGGATGGAGCGCGCCGTGGAGCGAGTCAATGAACGATTGAGAAAGACGGTAAGCATTCTGGAACAAGCCGAGGTGCCTTATGCCGTCATCGGCGGACACGCGGTTCGCGCGTGGGTAGCACAAGCGGACATCGCCGCCGTTCGCACGACGCAAGATGTAAACATTCTCGTGCGGCCTGATGATTTTGAAGCGCTCCGTCAAGCGATGGAGGGGGTTGGTTTCTTCTATCGGCAAACTGCAGGGGTGGACATGTTCGTGGAGCATCCCGAGGCATCGGCTCGCGATGCTGTGCATGTGACGTTGGTTGGCCAGATGATTCGGCCTGACGATGTCGAAGCCAATCCCGACATAGAACCTTCGGAAACTGCAGATGATTTTCGCACCCTGCCCCTTCAGTCGCTGGTACGAATGAAGCTCAATTCCTATCGTCGCAAGGACCAAGTTCATTTGCTCGACATGATTTCGGTAGGGTTGATTGATAGCAGTTGGCCTTCCCGCTTTCCCAACGAATTGGGCAATCGGCTGCAACATTTGCTCGACGACCCGGACGGTTGATAACGATTCCTTTCGCAGTCGGAGCTAAAACGGGGACGGAAAAGTGGAGAACGAAGAGTTCCTTGGCTCATTGCTTCATTTCCCGAACTTGGTTTCGAGCAGTTGCTGGAATTCGGGGTGAATTCGGAGAGGTTTGAAATCGGGGTCGGTGCGGAGGTAGGCAGGGTCGGAGAAACCCGCATCAATGGATCGGCTGACAAGGGTTACAGCCTTTTCAATGGCTCCCTTTTGTTCCAGCTCGGGCAGATGTTCTGCGAGCATGCCGTACGCGGCGGCGGCTTGCAAATAGAGTGTCTTTGGCTCGTAAATGCCAGCCTTCGCATGATTCCCGTCTGGTTGTATCAGCGTATCGGCTCGTTGTTCGAGCCAGTTGGCATGCTCGGTTGCGAGTTTGATCTGCCCACAGCGGGCCTTGGCCAACATCACTTCGATCCGTTGCGAAATGGCTTTGTCCAAAACCTCCGGGCTAGCGTCTGTCCCGAAATCTTGGATCGTTTCGTGCCATGCCAGCTCGCGCAAGACACTGCATCTTTCAAAGTACTCCTTCGACTTCGCTCCATCGTTTTGTTCTGAAGCGACGAGCCCCAGTCGGTAATACTGCATCGCAAGCCCATGAAAGCCGTGTAGCAACGATCGAAGTTCCGCGGAATTCACGGAACCGCGCAGATCTTCCAGTGCCAATCGGTATTGCGACTCGACGACCGATGGATCTTCTCCTTCGACCAGGAGAAAATCTCCGTACGCATTCGCGTTCTCGATCAGCAGCTTTCGAAAGGTGAAACGATTGGGGAAGTCTTGGACTAATCCTTGGTAAACCTTGATGCCCTCCGTGTAGCTCTGGCGAGCCTCCTCTTTTAGCCCGCAAATCACAGCCGACCTAGACGCAATCCCAAAAGCAACGCCGAGATCTTGCCTAGCCAGTTGACTGGAGCGTGAGTCTTTGGGTAATGCTGAAATCGCTTCCTGGATCAGCGCCACTGCTTCTTGTGCCGTTTCCAAGGCCCGTTTGCCGAAGCGGACTGGGTCACCGGAAGCAGGAGCGACAGACAACAGGTAGTCCCCATAGCGACTCAGGTCGGCTCCCAATTCCGCTTTACGCACAGGGACTGTCACTGAGTCCGGAGCGAGTTCACTCAACGATTCTCGCCGGAGCTGAATCACACGTTGATACAATGGGGCTACCTCCTTGAGAGGTAACCCCTGAAGGGCAGCGATTATCGCTTTCTTGGAAACAGCAACTGCAAGGTTTGCAGCTGCTTTGGAACGGTCTTCGGAGTTGATCGGTTTTTGATCGTAGATCTCCTGGGCCAAGTTTTCGGCTTTCGAGAATAGTACCGATGCTTGTTCAAGCTTCTTTTTGCCTTCGGCTTGTCGATCGCTTTGTGCGATCTCAAGGGAGCCTTGGCTGAGTAAGGTTTCCCCTTCGCGAAGTGCGATGGCTTCTTGTCCCCAGTGTTTGGAAGGTCCGATGGCACTGGTTTCTTCAGACCGATTCAAGATATCGCCGATCAACTGAACAAATTCGGTGCGGGTGCCTGCATTGAGGGGTGCGTCTTGCAACAAAAGTGGTGCGCGGTTCACGAGTTCGGATACGGTCGTACGGTATGCCAAGAGTCGTTGGTCGGAGATGTCCTTCTCTTTGGAGATGGTATCTCGTTGTTCCTTGATTTGATCTCGTTGCTGTTGAATGCTGTTGCGGTCTTGATTGATTCGAATGGCCGTTGCGATCGCTCCCCCGGTCAGGATGACCATGAGGGCCGCGACGAGACCGACCAGACGAGCTTCGCGTGGATAGCGTCGGGCCAAGCGGATCAGCCGTTCGACACTACCTATCGGACGCGCAAGGATGGGCTCATTGTTGAGGTACCGCTGGATATCGTCCGCTAAGAGCTGGGCACTTCCGTAGCGTTTTTCTTTTTCCTTCTGTAGGCACTTGAGGCAGATCGTTTCCAGATCGCGTGGGATACCGGGTTGCAAGGTCGAGGGTGGAGTGGGTTCTGTGGATCGAACTTGCTGAATGACTTCCCAAGCCGAGGCACCTTTGAAGGGTGGTCGTCCCGTCAGCATTTCATAAAGAATGGCGCCGAGAGTGTAGACATCCGCGAGGGGGCCGATTTCGGTTTGTTTGCCAGAAGCCTGTTCCGGGGACATGTAGTTGGGTGTCCCGAGAATCGTGCCATCGATGGTGAGATGACTGATGTCGTCGGTGCGACGAGCCAAACCAAAGTCTGCGATCTTGGGAGAACCTTCTTTGGTCACCAGGATATTGGCCGGCTTGAGATCGCGGTGGATGACCCCTTTGCTGTGCGCATAAGCCATGGCTTGGCTTAGCGTCAGCATCATCGTTGCCGATTCCTTGACCGACAGCATCTGCTTGGCCATACGACGAGAGAGCGTTCCCCCTTCGACGAATTCCAAGGTGAAGTACGGGGTATCTCCGGACTCTCCCACCTCGTAGATTTGCACGATGTTGGGATGTTGCAGTCGCGCGGCTGCTTTGGCTTCGACCATGAAGCGCGACGACTCTTCGTCGCGCGCGTGATCGGAATGAAGCATGACCTTCAAGGCCACTTCTCGATCCGCGCGGAGCTGGAGTGCTTTGTAGACCACTCCCATACCACCGCGTCCCAGCTCACCAAGGATGCGATAGCCTGGAATAGAAACCCGATTGCGAGTTGAAGGAATGCGTTCTCCGGTTGATGCGAACGCAGCCGTTGCATCGGGATCGAAGGAAAAGTCTCCCGTGCGTTGCGGATCGGAAACGGAAAGCTCGCCGGTTTCATCGTTTGCCGAACCCGCATTAGAGTTCATAGACACCGTTTCTGATGCATCTGGAATCGAATGTTCCGTCTCCCTCTTCTCCGAGTGCAGATTCGTTTGTTCAGGGTCCGGGTTCATGATCCTACCACCAGCGATCTGTATCGGTAATTATTTCACTTCCGGTTCGGTCTTTGACTTCATCTTTAGCGCTCTGGTTGTCTCCATCGAGGTTTGCAAAGAACCAATCGATACCGCTTTCTCCCCATAATTGATCCCTGGAGCCGTCATCGAAAACGGTGTTCGAGGTTGCTGTTGCACCGGTCGCTTTTAGGAAATAGTTGCCGTTGAGTCGTGTCCCGGTTCCTGTACCGAGCAGATTATTGCGACGGGTTGTGTAACTGCGACAACTGGTCCACTCTGCAAGGATCGCTTCCAATGCTTGTCGTTGTACATCGAAGGCGAGTCTCGCGCTGGCCGCAAACGAACCGGGTGCTGAAGCGTTGAACTCTTCGTCAAACGCCGTAAACCCGGCTATCAGTATATCGTCGTAGGCATCTCCATACATTCGGTCCGCACCGGTACCTCCGATAATCAGGTCCCTGCCATCTCCGCCGTAGATTCTATCATCGCCAGCACCACCGAGCAGAATATCGTGCCCACCGCCCCCCTTGATATCGTCCTTGCCGTTTCCTCCCCAAACCTCGGCGTTGGTATCAATGTCATCATCAATCGTAATTCGATCATTTCCATCCAGTCCAAAGACAAGGATTCGATCCACGTCGCCCGAGACGAGCCCGCGAACTCGAATGTTGTCTTCTCTCTCCCTAATTCGCACCTTCAGGAAGTCTCCGAATCTTTCTCGGATCCGGATATCATCGCTGCCTTGAGTTCCGACCAAAACCAGCATGTTCATCCCTAGATTCGCTGGATCGGCCATGATGGTCCATCCGGTCGCTGCAAAGGTGCGTTGTGCCGAGGGCCCTGTCGCGTTTCTAGCGTCCTTGGCCACGGCAGTGATCACGAACACGCCCCGAGCAGAAACGGATGTGTAGGTTTTGCTAACAACAACGCTGGTTTGGCCGGCTGAGCTGTTGACGATTGTTTGGGTGCCGTCTCCCCAATGGATGGTGAACTCGAAGAGCCCGCTTGCATCGGCAGCGTCGAGGTCGGAAGCAACAAAAGTAAAGGTTTGCGCAACGTTCAGCAGACCGTCCTGAGGCCCTTGGATAATTACCGTTGGGGGTGTATTGACCGTTGCAATGACATTCTCGACAGGGGCGCCAGTGGTTGAGTAGTTGTAGACCAAGCCTTGTCCATCCACGGTATCGTAGCCACCTTTGGCATCGATCGTATCAAGATCACCCGTCGTGGAACCGCCTCCAAGAATCCAATCATCTGCGGCACCACCTACAATCACATCGCTACCAGCACCACCGATCAACGTATCGCCGACCACATTGGCGGCAGTTCCAACACGGAATCGGGAGACCAGCAATTCATACCGCCCCCCTGTTCCAAAGGCAGGTTGGACGGATAAGCCAACGGAGACGAAGTAGATACCATTCGTTGGGATCAGGAAATCGATAAGGGTTGCATCTTTTGTCCCCTCAAAGTCATCATCGTTGAATGCGATCTCCGTTCCGTTCGCATCATACAAACGAATCTCTCCATCGAACGGCTCTCCCCGCAAGGGACGGATGCTCGACACCATCAATTCGACATTGACATAGTCACCTGCTTGAGCAGTAAAGCTGTAGAAGTCACGGTCCGAGAGTCCGGAAACTCCAGTTTCATGGAGATCCCCGACGATCGCCATCGCCGAGACATCGAAGGACTGGCCGGAGCGAACAAAGCCGGAATTGGGCGCGAGATTCGGGACATAGAGCCTTGGAAGAATTCCCCCTGGAGCCATCGGTTCCGCCAGCATCCATGCGTCATTGGATCCGAGTGTGGTTTCGGTCTCTCGACGAGTTCGACCTGTTTCGTTGAAGGCCATCTTGATGGCTTCTCGCTCGCCGAAAAACGTTGCTCTGGCCGCATCCGACAGGGGCGTGCCGGTCGATGCTGGACTGGAAAGCATATGCCAACCGGTCTCCGTTCCATTCGCTGGCCGTGGATCTGCTGGGAAGATATTCGTCTGATCGGTTCCTTGAAACAGACCGCTGCCGATCGGTCCAAACGCATCCCCGTGCCGCAATCCAGCTGTATGCGCTAGTTCGTGCCCTGCAAGCGTTGCAGTGAAGGCAACGACCATTTCTGAGAATTGCTGTGACGTGTACGCGGGACCAACCTGTTGGATTAGAAGTTCTCGAATCGCTGGGATCAATGCATTGACATTGATCTCGCTAACGACGCGCCGGGAAATGTTTCGGAAGTCTACTTCACCGGCGTCACCCGCTATGCCACCGCCTCGACCTTGACTAAACGCGAGTCGTACATAGTTTCGTGAAAGATCCGCCGACAAGAGTTTTGCTTGTGCCTCGCTTTGAGTAAAGCTCCAGTTGAACGGCGCGTATTGTGCCGAAAGTCGATTCTGGATGATCGTACGCTCTGCCGAAGAGTAGTTGTAGTCGCCACGCGCCGCGTTGTATGCAGAATCAAAATCCAACAACACTACCACGGGGAGATCCGCGACAAGTCGATCATTGCCGGATCGTCCTTCGAGCAAATCGGCCCCTGCATTTCCAAACAAAGTGTTGTCACGAGCATTGCCGCGAATCGTATCATCGAAGCTGGATCCAAGCACATTCTCGATCGAATCGACCGCACCGAGGGTCAATGTCATTTCACCCAACGACTGCGGCGTGGTTATGGCCAAATCGATTACGATCGGTGCATCAAATCCTACAAAGTCCAGTGTGTCCCGCCCAAGTCCTGTTGGCGCGTCGAGAATCGTGTCGGCTCCAAGGTCACGACCTGTGAAGACGTAAATGTCGCTGCCGCTCCTACCATCCATCACATCATCGCCCCCCAATCCCTCGAATCGGTTATCGAGCGCGTTGCCTAGAATGGACTCATTTGCGTTGGTCCCGACGACTTCTTCTAGTTCCGCTAATGCGGTAGAGCTCGCACTCTGTCGGAGCGTCAGGTTCAGTAAGCCACCCGCGAGAGTCTGCGTTGTCGCCAACGCCAGGTCCAATATGCCCAAGCCTGTTTGAACGCTGCGGAAATCCAATCCATCGACACCTCCACCATCCGCCTCGTAAATCACATCGGATCCGAGCGATGCACTTTCGGATGTGCTGAAGACGTATACATCATCACCCGTGCCACCATCGAGAACATCGTTGCCTGATCCGCCTTCAAGAATATCGTCTCCTCCAAGACCTACCAAAGTGTCGTCACCACCTCTCCCTTCCAATCGGTTGGATTCGAGATTGCCGGTGATCGAATCATTCCCCGACGTTCCGATCGTGTTCTCAAAGGATCCCAACAGGATCAACTGCAATTGCGACGCTATCACCGATTGCAAACCGATCGATGGGTTATTGAAAACGCCGACTGTCCCAAGATTGAGAAGCGATCCTATTGAGAACGCAGACAGGTCAATGGTGTCCGACCCGCGCGATTCCGGCTCAAAATCGATCGGATCTACGTACTGGAGTTCGCGTAGCCTAAGGAGTTGACTGGTTGAAGTCGTCGCAAGGACTTTGTAATGATCATCTCCGTCATCACCGTAGAGATCGTCCCCTCGATTGGACGCTTGAATTTCATCGTCTCCATCGCCACCTGAAACAATCGACAGCGTACCCCCAGTTGCCAGCAAGTGGTCGTTTCCACTCTGGCCAAGAAGCAAATTGGACGTTCCACCCAGGACCTCCAGCGTATCGTCTCCGACTCCACCAGCGGCGACACCGCTCGTCCCCCCACGAATTGTCAGTGTGTCGTTGCCGAATTCGCCCGCCAAGACGAGCCGCGATCCACCGGATATCTCCATAACATCATTTCCATCGCCGCCGCGTGCGAAGCCATCTTGACCTCCATCAAAGCGGATTGTATCTGCCCCTTCCTCCCCAAAGAGTCCGAGCCGCGTTCCCGCAAACG
>JALOQW010000113.1 GCA_025459275.1 Pirellula sp. | reverse complement strand
AAGACGCCCAGCGTTGGTGATCAGCCCCAAAAGCTATAACCGAAAAACCGGCCTTTGTGTGCTTTGTCCCGCAACGCGTCAAGCCAAGGGTTATGCGTTTGAAGTTCCCATTCACAGTGGCAGTGGCAGTGGCAGTGGTGCATCGTCCGTCGTACTGGCAGACCACCTGCGCAACATCGATTGGAAAGCTGGGAGTATCCAGTTCATTCATCGCGTTGATGATAGCGAGCTTGCTGAGGTTGTAGCGAGAATCGAGGCACTACTCGTAACCCCTGACATTTAGCCCATCTAGCGACGCAAACTGTACCTTTTCTTCCGTTTGGAGGATGGGGCGACGCTGGCCAATCACACACGAACATCACCCCTGGTACAAACACATCAATAAACTGGTCTCTTTGGCGAGCGAGGGGTGTTAACCCCTTGTTTCTTTTTCCCCGACTCCATTCGTGGTCCATCTGTCATCGATCGAACGAGTGCTTCACTGAGACCGAGAAACAGCGGGTTGACACCCGCCGCTCGCCAGGCTGCCGCAATTGCGACCTGCCCGCTTGATCGACACCGGAGCGTTGTTACAGTCTCGATGAAGCAGAAAGATTGGGGTGTCGATCGACCGAACCCACTCGTAACACTTGCTGTCCTTCGCTGAACACCTGAACATGATCCCTGACGCCGACACTCCCGAAATGAACCTCCACCTTCCTGAAGATACGTTCTTCACGAACCTGCAGGGAAACCCTGCTGAGATTCCGCTTCGCTTCGAACGGTTGTTTCGAACCTATCTCCCTAACCTCCCGTTCGTAGCCACGAACGCACTCGATCTGCAAACCTTTGCGGATCTCGGCAAGTGCCATTGCCGACTGCGAAGTAAGCCTTTCGCAAGCTTCGTCGTGGACTGGGGGGGACCGGATGAAGATCGATTGGTTCCCGATCACATCCAAGGGGTCTGGGATGTGTCATGGAACGAACACTCATTGCAGGTAGTGCATGCGACCTGGCAGACCGAATGCGGACGTCAACAGCGCTATTGGGTATTTGCATTAGATGCATCGATTGCTCGCGAATTCATGCTCGAACTCGCGCGCCAGACGAATGACCCTGGCGAGTCGGTCTTGGTGTTTCGATCGGGCGAATGGGAACGCTCGGAAGAGATGTATCAGATGATTCGCTCCACCTCGTTGGACGAGCTGATCCTCCCTGGAACACAACGCGAAGAGATGCTGGCGGACTTTCATCAGTTCCTGATTGCAAAAGACCAATACGATGCGCTTGGCATCGCGTGGCGCCGAGGAGCTATCCTCATGGGGCCTCCTGGGAATGGAAAAACCCATTTCTTGAGGACCTTGGTACAACAACTGAAAATCCCCTGTTTGTACGTGCAGTGCCTGGATCATCCGTACTACACCAGCGAACAATTGCTCGATCTGGTCTTCGATCGGGCGCGGCAACTGAGACCAGCACTGCTGATCTTCGAAGACCTGGATTCCCTCATCAACGAAGAAAACCGTTCCTTCTTTTTGAACCAGTTGGATGGTTTTGAAAAGAACACCGGATTGATTGTTGTCGCAACGACCAATCACCCCGAGCGGATCGACAGCGCGATCCTGGATCGTCCAAGCCGCTTTGATCGCAAGTACGAGTTCGGCCTGCCAAGCCAAAGTGAGCGGCAACGATTCCTCTATTTGTGGCGAGACAAACTCTCCAAGTTGGTCCCTTGGAATGGAGATGCGATCCCCCAACTGGTAGAGAGCTCCGCCGATTTCTCCTATGCCTATTTGAAAGAACTCATGGTCAGCAGTCTATTGCGCTGGCTGCATGGCAATTCCAATCCGGCATCGAGACCGCCGTTCGAGCAAGTCCTGTCGGAGCAGTGCGAACTTCTGCAGTTGCAGCGGATGCCTCCGAATGATGTTTGATCGAATGAAACCAGCGCGCCTTCGGAGACTGTTAAACGAAACATCGTTCGACGAAGCTCGTGGCGTAGGCATCCTGCCTGCGAGCTGCACAACATGAAGTGCGACCATTGGCGACTTAACGGCAATTGTTGACAGGCTTGAAGCCTATCCCACTTTCATTGAACGGTTCCGATCCCTTGAACGTTGTCGATCAACGGCGTTTGGCGTCGCGCTTGGCTTGGGTGCGTTTGGTTTGACCGGAGACGTGACCGGCGATCTTGTTGGAACGGACAGCAATCGCCTTTCGAGTCGATTTGACCTTACCGGCTAGACTCGTTTGCTTAATCGGCGAAGCAGCGGGGACGATGCTCTTGGGTGGTTGAGCCTGCGGCGTTGCAGTCAGTCCTGATACGGTTCCTTTCTTGCGAGTTGCGGCCTTCCGAGACTTGGCGACGGCAGCAGGAGTTTTCTTGGCCGTCTTCTTCTTCGCGCCGGTCTTCTTCTTGGTGGTCTTCTTGGCAACTTTCTTCGTTGCGACCGCTGGAGCTGCGGCCAGTGCCGGAGTTGGCGCAGCAGGTGCTGCTGCGACACTGGCGGCTGCCGTCTTGTTGATCGATTGCTTGGTTCGGTTCAAGCTCTTGCGGGTCGATTGTCGCGTCGCCCGTGCTTCGATGTTGCGAGCCTTCGGTTTTGGTTTTCGCTTGGACTCTGGCATGGCCGGCTTGGCGGCTGGTGAGTTCAACTGCTTTTGGAACGCTGCCAAGGCAGATTGAAAGACTTCATATTTCGCATGGGTCCTGGTGTCCGTACTAGGAGATCCACTCTTGCGGCTTTCAGTCCGAGCCTGCGATCGGGACAGATCCCGCCACTTGTCTGCGAGCTTCTGGGCGTTGTCCGCATGCTTTTTCAGTTCCGTGCTCGAGAGTTTTTCGATGGAGCCAGGCTGACTGGCTTGCACAAGTGCCCATTCCTTCGCGGTGCATAGTTCACGGATCTCTTGAGTTGAAAGGGCCATGTGATCGTTCCTGTCTTGGGATGAGGGATACCGGGATGTCTTTTATTTCTCTTTACGACGAGACGTCACAGCGTAATAGCGATGTTCAAAGATCGCAACGGGACGGATCACTGCAGAAGGTGATTCGTTGCCCCGTCTTGGGATGATCGAAGGCTAACTTCCATGCGTGGAGCAACATGGGTGCTGCTTCATTGGTGTTGTCAGCGGCGCGGCTGTCACCACCAGGTAGATAAAGTGGATCACCGACGATCGGATGCCCCAAGGCTGCGAGATGGATTCGGATTTGATGCGTGCGCCCGGTTCGCGGAATGGCTTGAACCAACGACGAATCGCCCCGACGCTCGAGCACCTTGAACTCGGTCGATGCTTCTTGGTCGAAGCGATTCGGGACACCCCCTCCCAGCCTGCTTTCGCCTCCCAACCTGCGTCCACCGTTGGGGAGTGGCTCGGAAGCGATTGGCAAGTCGCAAGTGATCTGGTCCCAAGTCGGCGAACCTTCGACCCATGCCAAATAGGTCTTCTCGACCTTCCCCTCCGAAAACTGGGACTGCAGCCGCGACGCGAATTGATACTTGCGCGTAAAGACAACCAGTCCCGTCGTCATCGCATCGATACGATGCGCTGGGCGAAGTTTTTCGGGGTGATAGGCAGCGAGCAAGATCGCTTCCAAGGTGTTCTTTTGGTATCTCCCCGAAGCATGCAACGGCAAGGGAGCTCCTTTGCTGACCACCACGATGGCTTCGTCTTCATGCAACAGCTCGATCGATGGGTCGATCGGTGGTTCGGTATAGTCTTCGATTGTGTGCAAGTAACGTTCTCCCTCGCGAACGACGCGTTGCGGATCGACCGAGACCGTTTTCCATTCTTCGGAAGTGGCTGCCGGCAAAGCGATCGCACCGGATGCGATCGCCTGCATCCATTGATCCGTCGTATAACCGGAGTAAGTCAACGGGAGCGCTTCGATCAAGGGCAACCCAGCCGCCTGTTTCGGAATTGAGATCCAACGTCGATTGGTGTACGGCACACAGCCCCGTTGCTCGTTCGCGATGCGAGTGATGGTCGCCTGACGCGTCTTGAGCTCTTGCTCCCGTTGGATCTCGGGAGGCACATAACAATACGGGCAGGAGATTCCTTCGCGAAACTTCGACGAGTGATAGTCGTCCGGAGTTAACGGATGCTTGCAGGCGAAACATTCTCGCGTATCGGAAGGGGCCAGTGCAGGATCGATCGCGACACGATGATCGAAGACAAAGCAATCTCCCTGATAATGGGATTGGTTGCACTCTTCGAAGTACTTGAGAATGCCCCCCTCCAATTGGTAAATCTTTTCGAATCCGAGCCCTTTCATGTACGGCCCGATCTTTTCGCAACGGATCCCGCCGGTGCAGAACATCACGACCGCCTTCTTCTTGATCTCGTCAGGTAATTGGGCTGCAGCCTCGGGGAATTCTCGAAAGGTCCTAAGGTTTAAGTCGATCGCACCTTCAAAGGTTCCCAAGGCGACTTCGTAATCGTTGCGAGTATCCAGCAACGCGACATCGCGATGTTCATCAAGCCATACCTTGAGCTCTCGGGGGGAGATCTTCGGAGATGCATCGACAACCGGTTCGATCTCCTGGCAGCCAACGGGGATGATCTCGCGCTTGATCTTGACCAGCATGCGATGGAATGGCTGGTAGTCGGTAATGCTCTCCTTGACAGGTATCGACGCCATGCCAGGAATGGACCGAACCTCTGCCAAAACGGAATCGACGGCCGATCGACTCCCTGCGAGAAACAGGTTGATCCCTTCGTGGCTGAGGAGAATGGTTCCTTTCAACTCCAGCGTCCGACACAGCGCGCGGAACTTCTCTCGGATGGTCTGCAATTGGTCGACTGCGATCGGGGAGAACCGATACGCAGCGATATTGACGATCTCCTGTGGATCGCCAGTTTCTTGTTGATCGAAGGGAGGCGGTTGGGAAGGGGGGGACTGCGTAGGCATTATGTTGATGGCTTGTCCAACTTCTCCTTTTCCAATTTTTCCAGGTCCCGTTGCACACCTTTCAACATGACCGAGGTCGGGTTTTCGGATGGGCGAAGGATCGATATCGCCTCGTGTAACAGTTTTTTAGCCGAA
Source organism: Pirellula sp. (assembly GCA_025459275.1). Lineage (GTDB taxonomy): Bacteria > Planctomycetota > Planctomycetia > Pirellulales > Pirellulaceae > JBKCUI01. Next base: position 10,531 of record JALOQW010000113.1, on the reverse strand, counting down.
TCGATATGGCCTTGTCGAGCGTAGATGGCTGCCAGGGTTTGGATGGCTTCGACTTGAATGATCGACGGCTGCAGGGACTCTTTCTTACGAGCTTCCAGATCCTCGCGAGCGATTCGTTCCGCTTCTTGGAGATTCCCTCGTGCCAGTTCGAGCTTGGCTTGAGCGACACCGAGTGAATTATCGGCCGATTTGCCGTCTCCTCCGACGCGTTTGGCTTCTTCGAGAACGGCCGTAGCCTCATCTAGCCGATTGACTTCGAGGAGGTATTGCGCGAGTAATGATCGTTTGTCGTTAGTGAACCGATGATCGGCTCCATAGACTTTGGTGGCTGCATCGATGGCGGTTTTTAAGCACGCGATGGCTTGATCGTGGTTCCCCCGATGGAAATGGACGACCGCGAGGGCTTTATTGAGGGAGTCCGTACACACACCGATGGGGGTTCCATCAAGCAATTCTTGCAGTTCGAGCGCTTCCTTGGCAAGCATCTCAACTTCATCGAATTTGCCTACCTCGCACAACATGTGGCACATGTTGTTGAGGGCCGTAACCACCATCGGATGCGGTTTGTCAAAGAGGTCGCGATATATCTGAAGCGCCTCTCGATGGACGGATTCTCCTTCTGTGAATTGGGCGGTTTTCATTAAGTTGGTACCAAGAGTCATCAGAGCCTGGGATCGAAACTTAGCGGCACCGTCAACGTCACTGGGGTACTCGGTCAGAGACTTTCTCGCTTCCACTTCGGCGGCCACGAAATCTCCTTGTCGGACCAAGATCCAAGCGAGGAGCTCTCGGTCTTGCGCAATCCGATGCCATGGGATCGGGTGGATCTTCAGTCGCATTTCGATCGCTTCGCGAACGAGGGCTTCGGCCTGCGACAGCTCGTCGATTGCCTCGAGTGCCATGCTTTGGTTAAGCATCGCATCGGCGATTTTTTCGGGTTGATCGGAATGAACTTGTTTGGTGAGTTCCAGGACTCGGGATTGCATCGCATGGCCCAACTGAAATTCGCCGATGTCTTGATAGGCCTGGCTTAGGAGTTGCCGCACCTCGAGTTCCAACTCAGGTTTGTCCGCAAACTGGGTCTCGATCCGTTTGGCGGTGGCCGCAAGGATATCTTTCATTAGCGACGTATCGCGGCCTTGCGCCACCGATGGACCTGCTGCAAGGATCATGTCTTTCAAGATCGTGACCATCTCTTTGGAGCGGATGGATTGATTGTCCGCTTCTTTTCTGGCACGTTGTTCATTGAAGAACAAAGTCGTGGACAGGATCAGTGCACCGATCATGGTGGCGGCGATCATCGAAGCGGATGCGACGGCCAATCGATTGCGAGCGACGAAACGGCGTACAACGTAGGATGTGCTGGGTGGGCACGCAAGGACAGGCCGATTGGAGAGATGACGATCGAGATCTTCTGCCAGATCATGGGCGGTGTCGTAACGCCGCTCTCGATCTTTTTCCAAAGCCTTCATTACGATCCAATCGAGATCTCCCCGCAGTGTTGACACGATGCGCTTGGTATCCGTTGCTCGCTGATCCGCAAGCTTTTGCAAGCGATCGTCCTTCATCGCCCGCAAACGGGTGGAGGGCTTTTGAGGGACTTGTTCACAGATACGTCGCCTTAGTTCATCGTAACTGAGTCGAGCTTCACCGCTGGCGTAAAAGGGGAGTTCGCCGGTCATGATTTCATAGAGGACGGCACCCAAACTGTAGACATCGGACCGCATGTCCAAATCGTCGACGAGTCCCTCGGCTTGTTCTGGGCTCATGTAGGCCGGCGTTCCCATGAATTGACCGACGCGTGTTTGCATGCTCATGTCGGGGAGGATGTTGGTTGTCGCCTTGGCGATGCCGAAGTCGATGACCTTGGGCTGAATCCCTGCATCCGATTTAGTAACGAGAATGTTGCCGGGCTTCAAATCGCGGTGAATGATCCCCTTCAAGTGTGCATGATGTACGGCTTTGCAAACTTGGATGAACAATCGAATGCGATCTTGAGTATCCAAGCGTTCCGAATTGCAAAACTGGCTCAAGGGAACTCCACGCACCAGTTCCATGACGAAGTAGGGCCGTCCCGTATCGCTCACCCCGGCGTCCAGCACCTTGGCGATCCCGGGGTGTTCCATAATCGCAAGGGCTTGGCGCTCTTGAGCAAATCGAGCGACGATTTCGCGCGAGTCCATTCCCAGCTTGAGGATCTTGACGGCTACCTCGCGTTGAACCGGCTGCCGCTGTTCCGCGCGCCATACGGTACCGAATCCCCCTTCGCCCAGCTTCTCGAGGAGTGTGTATTTTCCGATCTGGGTTCCCTGGGTATCGTCGATCGAGGTTTTCGCCCCCCAAGACATCTCGTCGAAGAACTGAGTTGCCGTCTCATCTTTGCCGGGCTCGTTGGCAGTAGGGGCCAGGCTCTTGGTTTCTATGTCTTTGGCAAACTCATCGGGATTCATGGTTCTACCGGGCTGGGCTGGCTTACTTCGCAGCTGGTTGGGGCGACTTCCAGTTTTGGACTTTCACATCGATCGTGGCATCTTGTTGGATTCGTAGTCGGCGATTGGAAATGGAGCGACCGTCGGCACGAACTTCTTCGAGATCCCAGCTTCCAAGGGTGAACTTGAATTCGAGATCGCCGCTCGGTACCCGAAAACGGCCTCGATAACGACCATCAACACTCTTGGTCACTTCCGCTTGATTCGGTTGCCAAGGGCCGAGCGCCTCGGCGTTGCCAGCGAGATAAACTTTGGCATTATCGGGAGTGTCGATGGGTACTTCGACGACGAACTCGACGGAAGTTAGGCGTTCCTGGGCTATGCGATCCGCCACGGAAGCGTCACCCAATTCGCGCTCCAAAAGAATGCGCGACTCCACCGATGGAATCGAGAACGGGCGACGACGATACCAATCTTCGGCGATACGAAGCGCTAACTCGCCCTGTTCGTTGGACCGTAAACCATTAAGAATCGCTTCGTAATCCGCATCGCTCAATCGAAGTGAAGGATTAACGACGACGGATTCATAGTCGTTCCACTCGAGCGATCCGGACTTGCCTTGGCTCGCATCGATCAAGACTTGGATCGCCCGCGGCTTCTCGCCGTACATCGCGTCCATGGAGGTTACCTCGACTCCCTTGGGCAATTCCATGGAAGGGGCGAACCCTTCGAGATCCAGTCGGACGAGCTTCGATCTGCCACGCACCAGCGCACTTTTGCCAACGACCACGGGAGCGGCCCAAACACGATCCTGTACTGCCGTGGAAACGGCCTTGACCTGAATCCCTTTGGCATCAACGCTCGCGCGAGCTAAGACTCCATCTCCTCGAACGATCAGGCATTCACTCTCCAAAGGAACCACATTCGCATCGGTCCAGCCCCGCTGCTGCCATAGAGTGCGACCGGATTCGGCGTCGACTGCGTGGAGTGTCTTGCCCGCGAAACCAAGGATCAAATTCTGCTTTGGATCCCAAATCCAATTGCAATAGAAGGGGTTGAACTTATTGTTAGACCATAGCTTCTGAATTGCATCGCTATATCCGCTCACAGCATCAATACGAATCTTGGTGCTTGCGCCCATCCCTTGACCTGCGATCAGAAGTTCATTCTTACTTGTAGCGATCGGAGTCACGGCATTAGTAAGGCCCGACTTTGGATAGCGGTACGTCCATCTTGATTGACCACTGGTGGGGTCGATGGAAATCAGTTCGTCACCTGCAGCATAGACCAGTGATGATCGAGGGATTTCCGTACCCACTTCTTCGGAGATCAAGATGGGTGTCGTGTAGGATGCTTCGCCGCGCCCCGACGTCCAGAGCACGCTTCCATCGGAGACCTTGAAGGCAATCAACAGAGCCTGATCACCTCCGCATGCGACGACCACCTGCTCACCATCGGTCCACGGACGCCCCGACCAGCCATATTGAATAGGCTTCGCCCCGAACTCCGTCACTAGATTTCGCTCCCATGCAACGGAGCCATCGTCGAGTCGTAGCGAATGGATCGTACCGCCGAAGTCCACCTGAATCACGTGGTTGCCCGCGACGCACGGCGATGCGAGCGGACGGACCGGGTAGGGAGCGCTGATGTCTTGAGTAGCATAGGTTGGTATAGCGTACGTTGTCTGCCAAAGGATGTTTCCGGTTTCCAGATCCAGGCAAAGAACTCGGTGAGCATCGGTCCCTTCCGGCGTGAACGCCGCGTCTGCGACCAGCACACGGCCTTTGGATACGACCGGAGCCGCATCCCCTTCGTTCAAGGGAACGCTCCACTCATTCATCAGATCCTGGCATCGCGCGCATTCGAAACCTAATTCGAAAGAAGCCAAAACGAAGATCGACAAAAAGACGAAGAGTGTTTTCAATGAGGGACCTGCACGCACGTTGGGTGGGAGACGCGGATCGGCCCATTATGGATGGTCCAGTGGCATTTTGCGACATGGCAATTTTGGGGCATCCATGAACAAAGACAATCCTTGGGTCGTGGTAGGTTTGGGGGAGATTCTGTGGGATGTCTTCGAGGATGCAACGGTTTTCGGGGGAGCCCCTGCGAATTTCGCGTGCCATGCAGCGGCCTTGGGCTTAGAAGCCTTGATGAAAAGCGCGGTTGGAAACGATGACCTGGGCCATCAGGCTTTGGACTGGATACGCAAACGGGATCTCAGCGTCGACTTTGTTCGTGAAGATTCGGAGCACCCTACCGGCACGGTCCGAGTTCGCCTTCGATCCGACGGTCAACCGGAGTATGTTTTTGCATCGGATGTCGCTTGGGACCATCTCCGGTGCGATCCGCATGACGTTGATTTGGCTCAACGCTGCCACGCCGTCTGCTTTGGAACGCTTGCTCAAAGATCTCTTGAAAGCCGTCAAGCGATTCAGCGATTCGTCGAGTCCACGCCCAAGGATGCGTGGCGAATCCTCGATGTGAACCTGCGACAGAACTTTTACGATGAAGTGGTTCTGAGAGAATCTGTCCTGCGTTCGAATGCACTGAAGCTGAACGATGAAGAATGGCCTATCGTCAGTTCGTGCCTCGGAATCGATTCGGAGCCCCATCGAAAGAACATCGAAGCCATGGCCGCGCAATATGGGCTTCGATGCATTGTGTTGACGCGCGGAAAACAGGGCTCCTGGATCTGGCTAGATGGTGAATGGGACGAATGTGTTCCAACGCCGATCGACGCTGCTGACACCGTGGGAGCGGGCGATGCGTTTACGGCTGCGGTGGTCGCAGGATTGTTGCGGGGGGAACCCGTCTCGAAGCTCCATCGTCGCGCTTCCCGCATCGCTTCGTACGTTTGCACCCAACGGGGCGCGACGCCTCCACTTCCGACGTGGTTGCTAGCTGAGTCCTAGAGCGAACGATGCGCAGTTGAGGGGGAATGGGAAGGATGTGATTGTTAAAGTGCCCTTTCCGATCAAAGCGTCTCTCGAAAAATGCCGATGACGAACTCAGAAGTGGTGTTCAGCAGTCGTGACTGGTTGGTAAGGCTTCGAACTCATGCAACAACTTGCGTTCCATCGTTCTCCCCGTGTGTTAGCGTTTTGGATGCTCGGTCTCATCCTGGCCCCAATCGCCTCTCCGTGCGCATTTGCAAGCAATTGGGCGCATAAGATGTTTGCAACGACGCATCATGATTTTGGCACCGTCAGTCGCAACGCCAAAGCAGAGTATTCCTTCGTGCTCGAGAATTGTTACGAGGAGGATGTGCGTATCGTGGGTGTGCGCAGCAGCTGCGGTTGCACGACCCCGGTAGCCACCAAGTCGATCCTCAAATCATGGGAAAAAGGGGAGATCGTCGCCAAGTTCAATACGCGCACGTTTCTCGGCACCAAGAGCGCCATGATATGCCGAAGTGCAACTGACAGTCGGCGGCACCATTCGCTCCGACATCACCGTCGATCCAGGTGAAGTCAAATTCGGCGAGACCGAAGTCGGTACTGGGAAGACCGTCGACTTGCGCATCACTTACACCGGCCGCAAGGACTGGAAGATCGTCGATGTCCGAGGCAATTCCGAGGCCCTCGAGGTGCGGTTGGATCCTCCCACGCGTCAACCGAACTTGGTCGCATACAACATGCATATCAAGCTCAAGCCGAACGCACCGGTCGGTGATCTGCAAGACGAGATGATTGTCGTAACGAACGAGCAGAACGAATCGGAGAGTCAGTTCGCATTACCTATTTCAGCGCGGATAACGCCACCTGTCACGATCTCCCCGGACAAGGTACTGCTCGGTGATCTGAAACGAGGCGATGCCAAACAGCAACGCATGGTCCTGAAAGGAAAGAAGCCCTTCTCAGTTTCGAAAATCGAGTGCGAGGACAAACGGTTCGAGTTTGTGATCCCCGAAGGGGAAAAGCCAGTCCACGTCCTGCAATTCACATTTCGTGGCGAGTTCGATACACCAGAGAGCCAGAGCATCCATCAAACGATCACGATCGAAACAAGCACCGGTGACCGCGTTCAAACTGTCGTCATCGGCCGCGTGATGCCTGATGAATAGTTCGCCTATTGTGAACTAGCACGACTTACTATGAAACGGACGATGCAACGCGCTACGAAAGAGCCATAAACGAGGACACGGGATCCAGCAGAAAGGATTTTATATCCTCGTTGAGAAGCTTCATTTCGCAGGAATGACACGCAGTCGTCGCTCACGGTCGGCAGCAAACGCCAGACACGCCCGGATGTCCTGCTCCATTAGGTCGGGAAAGTCCGAAAGGATCTCATTGATGGACATTCCCGATGCATGATACTCCAACACATCCTGAACCGTCATCCGAAGATTACGGATGCAAGGTTGGCCGCTTGGAACCAACGCAGATGCGTATTACTATGGTTTCCATGATTCAAAACAATGACAGGCTTGGGTGGAGAATGTGCCTTGTGGTTGGGCGAGTCGCGGTACTGGTCGCGTTCGCGTTTCTCATTTCAATCGATGAAGGAAGGACACAAGACGTGACCGCAAAGAGTCCATCCGCTTCGGTGCAGAGCGACGCGGAGTATCGAACGTCGATCGAATCGTGGCAGTTTGAAAACGAGAAGAAGTTGGCTGCGCCGACCGGCTGGTTGGCATTGATCGGTCACACCTGGTTGCAGCGAGGCGAGAACTCTCTGGGGACGGCCAGTCGCGATGCGATTCGATTGCCTTCGGAACTGGGGCCGCAGGTCCGAGGCTCGTTCATCGTCGATGGAGTCCGCGTTCGTCTGCGATGCGATCCTGATTCTGGAATCCTAGTCGGAGGAGAATCGCATACAGAGTGCGAACTTACCATCGATGCTTCCAAGCTGGAGTCGGACAGCCCCGACCCGATCACGATCGGAGACCGAATCGCCATTCAGTTGGTTCGCCGCAATGGAAAATTCGCGGTCCGAGTGCGCGATGCGCAAAGCGAGGCCATCGCTCGATTCCAGGGAAAACGCTGGTTTCCGATCGACCGCAGTTACTGCGTCGATGCGATCTATCGAGCCTATGAAGAACCCAAGTCGATTCAGATCGTCAACATTCGAGGTGAAGACACCACAGTGGAAGTGGTCGGCACCGTAGAGTTTCAACTCTTGGGACAGAGCGTCAGGCTGGATGCGATGCTCGATTCACCAGAAGAATTGTTCTTGATCTTTAAAGATCGAACGAACGGCGTCACATCCTATGGCCCAGGTCGTTTCCTTAACGCACCATTGCCCAAAGATGGAGATTCGGTCCAACTTGATTTCAACAAGACCTATAACCCGCCGTGCGCCTTCTCGCCTCACACGCTGTGTCCACTGCCACCCAAACAAAACCATCTTGATATCGAAATTCAGGCAGGGGAAATGGCACCGCGAGGCTATTGAGTCTGGTAGGGATACCCTCAGTTAGCTCGATGTCTAGAGTTGGAGCGAGGGGATCGGGTATTGGCTTGGCGTGTTGAGAATGCTTGCGGTTCGCCATTGATGGTCACCAACACCCATTCGGACTCGACTTGATTCAGCGTCGAAGCCACATCTTCTTCGGATAGCAATCGAAGCTTCATGTGTTCATAGCGTGAAGGGTCGATATCGGCGGAGGCGAGTTTGGCAGCGCCGGGCGAAGATTCCTGGCGGGGTGCCGCTTCCATGGAGGGTGCTGGTTGGGTTTGTACGGTGCGTTCGTCGACTGGATCAGGCGAGCGGCTGCTTGATCGAACCACGAGTCCAATTCCGAGGCTCACGACAACGAGCAGGCCTGCCGCTTGCACTGCCAAGCGTCGCCGTCTGCGTTGCAGGTGATAGGTTTCAAAGGATTGAGCGAGCGCCAGTCGCATGGCATCCCGCTTGGATTCGGGATCATTCATGGGATTCTTCCTCCGACAGCAATCTTAGACGTTCAACCGCTCTTCGAATTCGGCCATCCACCGCTCCTGTCTTGAGGCCCAATCGATACGCGATCGATTGCAAGGTCCAGCCCAATCGATAACGCCAGTCCAACAGGCGCTGTTGATCGGTATCCAAAGCTTGTAACTGAGCCGTTAGCCACGCGATGCGAGCTTGCTCGTCGATTCGCTCTGCAGGCTCTTGTTCCTGCGATACAAGCTCTTGACCACCTTGAGCGACACTCCAGCGATGGATGAGTTGAGCGTGTCGGTGCTCGCGCCGAAGAAAGTCCAACGCGATACGTTGGGTCAGGACACGCACGAAGGCTTTGAGTTGCGGTTCGTTAGGGATCGGTTTCATGCATCGCATGGCTTTCAACATGGCGTCATGAACGAGATCCAGGCAGGTTTGTTCATCGCGCCCTGTCGACCGCTTGGCCACCTGCAACATGAAATCGAAGAAGCTGTCATAGAAGGTGAGAAACGCATCGCGATCCCCTTGAGACATGCGATGGGTCGTGTCGAACCAAGCGTCCGGCTCGTCCCCCGTTGTCGTTCGGGCGACCGCGTTTTGCGAGTCCCAGGAATGTGTCAAAGCATGCTCCGCCATGTCGTGATCTTAACAGTCGTTACTGGATCGAGCAGCTTTGGATCAAAACATTCCACCTTTTTGGTTTCCGACACCTGGAGTTCCTCCACCACCTCCGGCACCGCCTGGGCCTGCGCCTCCCTCTCCACTTGTGCCATCGGCACCTCCTGGGTATCCGGCACCTCCTGGGTATCCACCTCCGCTTCCGTAACTGCTTCCGTCACCTGGGTAGAACTTCGCGCCATGGGGAGCCCCCATGCCACCGGGCATTCCACCACCCATGCCGCCCATGCCCATGCCAGGACCGAATCCGCCCATACCTCCCATGCCAATACCATAGCCTGCGTAGCCTTGATGGCCTTGCATGGCAGAAACCATCTCCATCAGGAACTGGGTTTGCTGGGGAGTACCGCGCACGAATAGCAGGCCAGTCTTTTCATGGAAGCCGATTTCTGGCTGAGTGTCCGAGCCGATGAACTTCAGACCATCATCGATGGCTTCCATTAATGTTGCTTTGTCCATCCCGGAAAGAAGTTGTTTAACGGATAGTACGCGTATCTCGAGCGGTTCTTCATGGTCCTGTTTTCCAACCAAGACGACCATGTTTTCATCTTCGCTGTTTTGCACAATCGATTCGTAATCGACGCTGATCCGCTGATTCGTAATCTGCGGCAACAGGCGAAAGATGGTTTGCAATGACAGGTTCTTGAAGTCCAATTCGGGAAGCGAGAGTCGTGCTGCTTCCGGGGTAACCACGAAGTTCACATCGGGAACGAATTCCCCGATGTATTGAAAGAGGGCCTTCACGTTGGATTGGCCCGGGCTGGATTGGAAGGAGATGCGCTTGGCGAGGATTGCTTGAGGATCGATAACGCGTGGAGTAACGCTAGGCTTTCCGAACGGGTCCTCCTGTGCATAGGCCGAACCGGTCGGTTCCCATCCGCCGGGGATCAAGGGGCCGGCGGCCACCCACAAAAAGAGCCAAGCAAAGGTGATGTTGCGCGACATGCGAGATTCCTTGTTTGGGAAATGAATCACCAGCCACCAACGGCGGCCGTTACCTTCAAAACGCCCTCCGAGCCCTTTTTTCGCGCCCAAATGATCCAAGAAATCGAAACAAACTGTTGCTATTGAGACTCAGTCTCACTAAAATCTGAGGGTCTTTTTCGAAGTGTTGGTTGCGAAAAGTCGGTTTGGGTGAGGGTGGCATGTTGACGCAAGAACCGCAAGAGTGGACGAGACCGGACGAAGAGTTGGGGCTGCCGATTCCTTCGGGGGAATCGCTCGCGGCATCGGGTTCTGACGGAGTCTCTGGCCGTCTCCCCAAGATCATTCCTTTTCGAGAACTCTGTCGTTGTGGGGATGAAATCTGGATCGAAAATGATGGGCAGCTGTATCGGCTTCGCCGTACGCGGCAAGGGAAGCTAATTCTGACGAAGTAGAGATGGGAATCGCGGACGTGACGGCGAGCGGGGGACATTAGTCCCCTGTTTCGTTGCGGCTAGATTCAACGTTCCATGTCTGATCGAATTGCTGCTGTGTTGTCCAGGGTCAAGAAACAGTGGGTTAACACCCACCGCTCGCCAAGCTGCCACAATCGTTGCAGTGAGCCGCGGGCC
>JALOQW010000112.1 GCA_025459275.1 Pirellula sp. | reverse complement strand
CCGTCTCGCTTGACCGTGTTGACGGTGGAAAGGCGACCCAAGAGATCATATGTGTAGGTGACTTCCGACAAGACCGTTGGAAGGGTCGTGCCACTGAGGGTCTTGGTCTTGCGACCTAGGAGGTCATATTCGTAGTTGATAAAGCCTGTCGGCGTTGTTTCCTGGGTGACGCGGCCTTGGGCGTCGTAGACGGTGCTGGTGGCCGAGACCAAGGTTCCTGAGGAGACGATTGCCGACAAGATACGGTCCGTGTCGATGGACCAGCCCGTGACGACGTTCGAGCCCGGGAATCGTAAAGCGTGAACGTTGCAAAAACAGCCGGAGAATTGCCTCCCGGTTTGCCAAGTGGCGTCGCGGAGGGAACCGTGTACGGATCGGTTGAAGCGACGATCCGTCCTGTGGCGTCGAAGACACTGCGCGTGACCATCCACAGGGTCGTACCGGTGATCTGTACGTTCACACCCCGCAGTGGTTTCAGATGCGTATTGCGTCATCCCAGAGACCGAGATCACGGCTCGGCCTTGTTCGTCGTAAACGGTCCGAGAAACGTTCCAGATCCGTTCGACTAGGCTCGTGGCCGGGTTGGTACCCGTGTTGAGTGTTTCGCTGCGAGTTGGCTCTTATGAAGTGCTTGGTACCGTCCCGCATTTGGAGAACAAAATACGGTGCGGTACAAACAACCTCAGTCGACCGCGAGTTGCTCTTGGTAAAGGGCTGCTTTATCGCTGATGTCTTTCCGGCACCAAGCACCGGGCCACCGAATCGCTTGAACTCCTTTGTAGGCGTTCAGCTTGGCGTTCGCGAGTGAACTGCCCAGAGCCGTCACGCCGAGGACACGGCCGCCGTTCGTGAGCACACGACCGTCTTGGAGTTTTGTGCCTGCATGAAAGACTTTAACGTCAGGTATTTGATCGGCGGCATCCAGGCCGGTGATTTCAGCGCCGGAGTCATAAGACCCGGGGTAACCTGCACTCGCCATGACAACACAGATGGCAGGACGAGGATCCCACTCCGGTGGGTCGATCGAGTCCAACCGGCCATCTGCGGCTGCCTCCAGAAGATCGAGCAGGTCGCTCTTCAGTCGCATTAGAAGAGGCTGGCACTCTGGATCACCGAATCGAACGTTGTATTCGAGTACCTTGGGCCCGGACGCTGTGAGCATCAGACCAGCGTAGAGAACCCCGCGGAACGGCTTGCGATTCCTTTTCATAGCATGGATCGAGGGGACCAGGATCTTGTCCTCGATCGTCTCCATCAATTCCTCGGTCATGACCGGCGTGGGGGAATACGCTCCCATGCCGCCTGTGTTCGGTCCGGTGTCGCCGTCGTAGGCTGCTTTATGATCTTGGGCGGATGGGAGAGTTACGATGGTTCGTCCGTCGGTGATGGCGAGGACACTGACTTCAGGGCCTTCGAGTCGTTCCTCGATGACCATTTGGGCACCTGCTCGACCGAATTCGTTCTTTCTGCCGATCCGGTCGATGGCTTCCAAGACTTCATCGCGTTTTGAGCAAACGATCACCCCTTTGCCGCTCGCAAGTCCATCTGCCTTGACGACCAACGGGGTGCGGTCACGTTCGTTTGGAAAGCGAGCTTTGACGTACCGCATGGCGCTATCGGCATCGCGGAATACCTGATAGTCCGCGGTCGGCACATCGGCCTGTCGGAGAAGAAGTTTGCAGAAAACCTTGCTCGATTCGAGTTGCGCAGCGGCTCGCGATGGGCCGAACACCCGAATACGTTGTTCAGCTAGGGCATCAGTCAGCCCAAGAGATAGCGGCAGCTCCGGACCGACGATGACCAAGTCGACCGATTCCTTCTTAGCGAACGCAACGAGCCCTTTGACATCGTCGACCTGAATGGGAACATTCTCACCCTCCGAGGCGGTACCAGCGTTCCCGGGAGCAATCCATAATCGAGTCAACCGTGGAGATTGCCTGAGTTTCCAGGCTAGAGCGTGCTCCCGCCCGCCACTTCCAACCACCAAGACTCGCATTTTTGAAACCGCCTGTTGAAGATCGAGTATTAAAAACGTGGAAAAAGCCCCAATCGGCAGTATACGCGATCCCTGCATCTTCCAAAGTGCAAACCGCCTCACCCGTTGTGAGACTGGTCCCTTTTCGGTTCGTTACCATAATAGGAACGGATTCGATTGGGAGATGATTCCATCGCATCGGACTCGTGGCATCCCTTGGACCAGCGGAAACGCATGAACGGTAGCAGTCAGATCTCTAAAAACTCATTGTCCCTTTGCTGGGTCCTGGTAGCACTTTCGTTTTCATGGATCCCCCCAACCCATGGGCAAGAGAAGGATGCGGTGTCAATAGACGACCCGCGAATAGCGAATCGAGAGATCATCCGAAAAAGTGTGGAATCTCAGTTCGCATCCTTGTTTGAATCGATGTCCGATGAAGCCAAGTTGGGTTACCGGCATTTGGTGGAGTCGGTTTACCTGCCTCACGACTTTGATGAAGAGGTACTCCAAGAGCTTGATAGGATGGTTCACGAAACTCCCATGCAGGATGTCACTTTGAGTGCGTCGTCGCGCGAATCCACTTGGCAAGCGTACGGGCTAACCCCGCGCCCCGACGATCCGAGAAAGCCACTGCAGTATGTGGTCACAGACTCGGGCAAGTATGTGATGAACTGTTTTGCTTGCCACGGGGGCAGTGTGTATGGGGCTGTTTATCCGGGAGCCCCCAACAATCTGTATGCTCTGGAGTCGCTGACCGAAGCGGTACGCAGTATCAAGATCCAGCAAGGGAAACCGCTCGCCCACATGGACGTCGGTTCCATGTTTATGCCTCTAGGTACGTCGAATGGGACCAGCAACGCTGTGATGTTTGGTGTTGCCCTTATGAACTATCGGGATGCCGATTTGAATGTCCATCCCAGCCGCCTGCCTGCTGCCATGGTCCACCATGACATGGATGCTCCCAGTTGGTGGCAATTCCATCGCAAGTCACACATCTACATTGATGGGTTCGCAGAGAAGGGGCACAAAGGCTTGATGCAATTCATGCTGGTTCGCCAGAATGGCCCGAAGCAGTTTCGGGCTTGGGAGGAGGACTTTCGGAAAGTCTATGCCTTCATCAGCGAGCTGAGGCCTCCAAAGTACCCGTTGCCTATCGATGTGGAGAAGGCCGCAGAGGGCCGGCGCCTCTTCAATACTCACTGCGCAACATGCCACGGCGAGTATGGGGATCGAAATGAAACGACACGCGCGTCCGAGTATGCAGAAGCCATTGTGCCCTTAGAGGACCTTGGGACGGACGGTGTGCGGCTTCGATCTCTGACACCTCGGCACAGAAAGTCATACGGAGACAGTTGGTTTGCGGACTATGGCAAACAAGATACGCGACATGAAGTCGATGGGTACGTTGCACCACCGCTTGACGGAGTTTGGGCCTCGGCGCCGTACCTTCATAACGGAAGCGTTCCATCGTTGTGGCACATGCTCCACCCGGAAGAACGGCCCGTCGTTTGGCGTCGGCGAGCATTGGCCATGGATGAGCAGCACATCGGTCTGCTTGTTGAAGAACTTGAAGAAGTGCCAGTCAACTTGGAGCCTTCAGCAAAACGCTGGTACTTCGATACGCGCGTGCCGGGGAAGTCGGCTGATGGGCATGATTACCCAAGCATCCTTAGCGAACCGGAGCGCGACGCGCTCCTTGAGTACCTCAAGTCGCTATAAGAACAAGGCAGCTTAGACGCCATGCGTCATGAAGGCTCGCTCTTTGTCGATGTTCGACTCCAGATGGCAGCAAGGATGGAACCCGTCACGTTCATCACCGGTGCGAAGAGAGCTGGCGCGATTGCGGCTGCATCCCGTTGAAGAACCTCCGTCGCCAAATTTGCTGCCAAGCCTCCGTTCTGTAATCCCACCTCTACTGCAATCGTGCGACAATCCGCTTCATTCATCCCGAGCAGCCGACTCCCCCAGAAACCGAGGACGTAGCCAAAGAGGTTGTGCAGTGTCACGGCGACCAGTAGCAGCCATCCAACCTGCAAAATTCTTTGCTGCGATCTGGCGGCGATCAGTGCGCAGATGCCGCAAATCGCGATCATCGAAATCGCTGCCAGGGCTCGCTCGGATCGCTTCGAATCGATATGAAAACGATTGAGCCAGGCATTGACCATGAGCCCGAGCAATACGGGAACCACCACGGTCATTAGGATATTCCAAAACATATCCTGATAGTTGATCGACACATCCTGCTTGACATAGAGGTAGACCATTAAAGGGGTCATGATGGGTGCTGCCATGGTCGAGCAGGCTGTCATGGTCACCGAGAGAGCCACGTTGCCCTTGGCCAAATACGTGACCACATTGGACGATATCCCCCCAGGACAAGCACCCAACAAAACCATCCCGAGCATTAGATCGATGGGAAGTCCAAAAAGGATCGATAATGACCAGCCCAAAAAAGGCATTACCAGAAACTGTAACGCCATGCCGATCGCGACTCCCCACGGCATCCTTAGGACGCGTGTGAAGTCACCGACGGTGAGCGTTGCTCCCATCCCAAACATTGCGACCTGAAGAAGGATCGTCAAACTTTCCTGATACGATATGGGCAGGTTTTCCAAGAAGGCTGTTGGGTAGATCAATGCGGCAATCACCGATGCAACGACCCAAGTCGCAAAGCCATAAGCTCGACTCTTGGGATGAATCGCTATTGCGGTTGCGACGACACCCAGGATCGCAAGCGTTCCCGGAGCGAACCACTCGGAATTCATGCTGGGGACTGCCCTGTTTGCCGCTGGTAGATCGCATGAATCATGGCTTCTGAATCCTTGAACTTCTTGCTCCCCGCCAACGCTTGCTCGATCAGCCTCCGAGCGTCGGCTTCTGAGTGCCCAAGTACGATCAGTGCCTCAAACGTCTCGTCGACGACCCCGGGTTTCTGTGGTTCCATGCCCGGAGCATCGCGTCGGACCAGCAATGCAAAACGGGGCATCTTGCGACGTAGCGTCGCAATGATCTTCTCAGCCGTCGCAGGCCCGACACCTGGGAGACTCGATAAACCCTTGGCATCCTGCTGTTCAATCATGACCGCGGTATCCTGAACAGGACGGGTCATAGCGCGCAACGCCTTCTTGACTCCCACCCCATCAACCGAACAAAACAGCTCAAAAAAATCCCGCTCGGCTACTGAGAGAAATCCAACCAGCTTTGGAACGAGCCGACTCCCTTGTGCCGCGTTTCCTTCGATGTAGTGAATCGTATGGAGCGAGATACTTTTGCCCAACGCGGACTGTAGTTGACGACGAGTGAACTCAGGAATCGAGATCTCGTATTCGAAGGGTGGATTCGCCAATGTGGCAGTATCGTCCGTAAGGGCTAACAATTCGCCTGTGATCTTGGTGATCAAGTCTTCTTCCTGGTGGGCTGGAGGATCTGTTGTAGGGGAGAAACGGAAAAATGATGACACAGGGCAATCGCCAAGGCGTCGGCGACGTCAGGTGGATCTGGAGGTTCCGCCAACCCCAATTGCAGTTGAATGGCATGCTGCATTTGAGCCTTGGGAGCTCGACCGTTACCTGTCAGAAGCTTTTTAACTTTCGTCGACTCGTATGAGTGCACCTGCAAACCCGCTATCGAGGCACCTAGGCACAGGACACCGCGAGCATGCCCCATCAGAATAGCCGTCCGTGGACGTTCATAATGAGAATAAAGCTGTTCGATCGCCACGGCATCGACCGTAAAGCTCTGCAAAATCTCTTGTAAGCCATCGTGCAATTCCTTAAGCCGATCACCCAGCGATCGGTCGCGTGGAATCCGCAAAACCCCCGCTTCGACCAGCTCCGGTTTACCGCCGGAGGCTGAAACAATTCCGTAACCGGTGATCGCCAGTCCAGGGTCCAGGCCCAGCACCATTCGATGTGCCTTCATGGCCAACAGTGCTCTCTAATCTAGTGGACTGTGCAAACAAACAGCTTCTGTTGCGTTTCGCACCAGAAGATACGGACCGGCGATCGACGGAGGATTCCAAGTGATTCCATCCAGCACAGGCATCTCCGCAATCGGCTTGCCCGTGATTCGATCGACCGATGCGATTCTCCCATCTTCAGAACTGACCAAGATCGTTCCGTTAACAACCAGCATTTGTCCTTGCCCGTAGCGTGGTCCGCGCCACTCGCGTGTTCCTGCCAACGGCTCTACACACTCCAGCACTCCATCGCTGAGAGCATAGGCCTTGCCGTCATAGATCACGCTGTTCGTGAATTTGGTCTTGAGCGTTCGCGTATTTGCCCACACGTCTTTCACGGTCCAAATACCCGTGGCTTGTGTGACTTCAATTAGCTTTGAGCCCTGTGCATATCCTTTTCCAAGCAGAACCTTCGTGCCGTCGATTTGTACAGGCTGTGATGCACATGCATCCCCATTGGATTTGCTCGGCCAAGGGCTCTCCCAAAGGACTCGTCCAGTCGCTATCTCATGGCCGGTCACGTTACCTTCATTGACACTGACGATCTGCTCGACGCCATCCAACGTGAGTAAGGCTGGAGATGCGTATGCGATTTGGGCTTCGCCATTGATCCACTTCTCGGCACCGGTTGCGATATCCAGCGCGATTAACGAGTGAATGCCGGATCCAGCTTTTGGAGAACCGCCCAATGGAACGATGACCTCATTGTCGATCACAAGCGGTGATGCGCTTCGTCCCCACATGATCTCTTGTTCTGACTCGGATTGGGAGATCCCAGTGCGTTGAAGTAGATCGAACTGCCATAAGGGGTCCCCAGTTTCGAGGGATAGGCATTTGACAATCCCCAAGGCTGATTGCACTAAGACCCAAGTCTTGCCTGCATGGGTCACGACGGTTGGGGTCGATCGCGGCCCGAGACCACCCAGCGGATGAAAGTGCCGCCCTGGAATACGATGCTCCCAGACCGTTTCCCCGCTCTCCAATCTCCATGCAGAGACGACCTCCGACTCCTCCTGTTGGTGCAGTGTGATGGCCAACCCATTCGCAATAGCAAATCCTGACCACCCCGCACCAATCTCGCGGCGCCAAACAATCGATGGCAATGCTTGATCCCACTGCATGGAGAATTCCGGAGCGTCGATGACGCCAGTGCGATCATTTCCCAGAAACTGGGAGAAGACAAATTCGCGGACTCGGTCGCTCTCCGCTGGTGTCGATCTGTTATCCGGCATAATAGTCGGTTGGGTTCGCTCACGATTGGAGTCGGTCCGAAGGCGAAATTGAGGCCGGACCTCACCATCGAAGCCAGAGAACTCGTAGAGAGACAGAAATCCCCATGCGGCAAAGGCGGGCGTTGCCCAAACCGCCAACTTGATTAGCCATGGAATGCGACGATGGAACAGGACTGCTAGGAGAATGCAAAACACGGAAGCAAGGATGCAACCTGCCGTTCCGAAGAAAGCGAACTGCCGATCGACGTCCTCCAGCGAGTTCCAAGTGATCGGGGCTAGCACGAGCGCCGCGATCGCCAGCACCGAGAATGCGAACGACATCCTGCTGCTGCGATGCCCGGTGGCGGTGGATACGCTACCGGGCTCAATTGTTGGTGATGGATTGCCTTGCAACCTAAGTCAACCTGTTATTTGGTGACGAGCTTGTTCGCGGTTTGAAGCGCTTTCACGTAGTCGACGGCGATGTTGAGGATTTCCTTGTTGTAAAAGTTATCAACAAAGACCTTGTCTCGTTCCGCTTTCGGATCCAGCTGTTCTTCTTCTTCCTTTTCGGCTCGTAGTTCCTTGCGGCGTGCCATGTAATCCGATTCACGAAGCGGGATCCACTTGTCCGACTTCTGCTTGCGGTAGGCATCAATCCGTCCGAGGAGCTTCTCGAATTCGGCATTCGCCAAGATGCGGCTCGTCGATTGTTGTTGCAACTGCTGCTTCATGGCACTGTCAACCATCATGTAGTTCTTGTGAGGCTGAGCTCGCACTCGATCCATTGGGAGAGGATGATCCAAGTCGGACTCGGACAGATCCATTTCGGCGGTCATCGACGGGAGGATAACGTCGGCTGCCACTCCTTCGAGCTGGGTCGATCGACCGTCTGGGAGATAGAACTGCTGGATGGTCAGCTTCACAGCTCCCAAAGGCTTGGTGGCTCCGGCGCCGAACAAGGCTGGTGCCAAGTCGAGAAGGGTTTGAACGGTTCCCTTTCCGTGCGTCTTTGGATCTCCAACGATCAAGCCTCGTTGATAGTCTTGAATCGCTCCCGCAAAAATCTCGCTGGCACTGGCGCTCAGCTGGCTGGTCTTGACAATGAGCGGACCTCGCCAAGTGATGGACTTGTCCTTGTCATCCATCGATTGCGTTTGGCCGTTGTAATCCTTGACCTGCACGACGGGACCGTAGTCGATGAAGAGTCCCGTGGTTGCGATAGCTTCGGGGAGGGAACCGCCACCGTTGCGGCTCAAATCCAGAACTACAGCGTCCACGTTCGATTCATTGAACTTCTTGAGAATAGCCTCGAGGTCGGCCGACGTGCGACGATAGTCCTCACGGTTGTTGCGAGCACCTTCCATATCGAGGTAGAAGCTCGGGAGCTTGATGCAGCCGATTCGATACGGAGAGCCATCCGGCTTTTGCCCGTGTTCAAGGATTTCGCTTTGAGCAGCACTGTCTTCGAGCTTGATCACCGCACGAGTGATTTCATAAATTTGGCGTTCGCCTCCCATCTTGGGCTTCACATGAAGCTTGACCTTCGTCCCTGCTTCTCCGCGAATCATGGAAACGACGTCGTCGATTTTCATATCGAGAGTCTCGACGACCGGTGAGCCATCATCTTGCTGGACACCGACGATTTCATCCCCCACCTTCAATCGACCGTCTTTGTCCGCGGCACCACCCGGGACAATGGTTTCGACGATGGTGGAACCATCATCAGGCCGGAGGGTGGCACCAATCCCTTTGAGCTTCAACGAGATATGCATGTCGAAGTTGTCTTTTTCCCGAGGCGCCATGTAGGAAGTGTGCGGGTCGAGAGCACTGGTCAACGCCGTGAGATACATCTCAAGCAGTTCGTAGACGTCAGTCTGCGATCGGGTTTTGTAGTAGGTCCGGTATCGTTTGTGAAGTTTCTCTCGAGTGTCTTCATCCTTATCGCCGTCGGCGCGAGCGGAAAGGAAGTTCAGCTTGATCGTCTTTCGCCAGCGATCCTTGAGTTCATCCATGTTGGATGCGTAAGTCATGTCCTTGGCGTCCGTCTCGATATACTCTTCGGACGTGAAGTCGAGTGGAGCGTCAATCAGCTCATGGATGATCGGGGAAACTTCGTTGAGTCGCTGAAGGTATCGCTTGTAAACCGTGTAGGCGAACGAGATGTTGTTCTTGAGCAGCATGTCGTCCAATAGTTCTTCACTTTTACGAAACTCGTCGACGTCCGGCTGCAGAAGATAGGACTTCAACGGATCGACTTGCTTCAGGAAGAGTTCGAATCCCCGTTTGGAGAGCTCGTCGTCAAATTTGCTCTGCGAGATATGGGCCTCTTCGACCAAATTGCGAACGCTCCGAATAATCAGTCGATTGTCTGGCGGAGCATCTTTGACATTCGCCACACGAGGAAACTCCTCGGCGACGATGAAGCCGGAAAGCCCCAGAAAAGCGACCGAGGTCAACCACCATCCCAGTGAAGGAATCTCACGCCAAGCGGAACTGATGCGGAATTGCATATTGGACTTTCAAGGACGAACGAAACGAAGCATACCGCGACCTACAGTCGCACGTCGGCCGCAATACCCGCAAGAATGGTAGAAGATCGTAAATCCCGAGGCAACACGGATCCCCGCTCTGAACGAGGTTGGAACGGCCGGAATCGTCGAAATTCCCTTCCTTCTATACGGTTTTGCAGTCGGTTCCATGATCCAAGGCTTTAGAAATTCTTGCATTCCTCCCAAGATTTCGGCAGACTGCTGAGTACCCGATGACCTTGTTTGGTCACCAACACATCGTCCTCAATTCGGACACCGCCAAAATCAGGGAGGTAGATTCCAGGCTCCACGGTAACCACCATATCGGGTTCAAGAGGCCGATCCTGGCCTCGAGCCAAACGTACCGTTTCGTGGATTTGAAGACCGAAGGAGTGCCCAAGTCCGTGAGTGAACTTCTTGCCGAACCCGGCGCCATCGATGACACGTCGTGCCGCAGCATCCACGTCGCTCATCAGCACACCGGGTTTGATCGCCTCAATGGCGGTGAGCTGGGCATCAAGCACCACTCGATAAATCTTCTCAAGTTTCGGACTGACTCGTCCCGTAATCACAATGCGAGTCAGGTCACTGAGATACAGATTCTCATTTGCCCCCCAATCGATCAACACGAATCCGCTGGCCCCAAGCTTGATGGCAGAGGGGCGGCCATGCGGAAGCGCGGCGCGTGGCCCGACGCCGACGATGGTTTTGAAGGCTGCACCGGCACCACCTAGCTGTCGGATATGCTGCTCCAGTGCATCCGCGACCTGCTTCTCCGTTTGTTCTGGGTGGAGCATCGACTTGACAGCGGTGAACGAACGTTGCGCCATGTCGATCGCTCGTTCAATCGCAGCTAGTTCTGCGGCATCTTTTCTCTCGCGCAAACGTTCAATAAGCCCGCGGCTGGATTGCAGTTCCGTGTTCCTCATGAGTTCGTTCAGGCGTTCCCACTGGGCGAGTGTGGTTGTTAACGCTTCGACCCAAACCCGTCGGCAAGCCCTGGACGACAGCTCTTTGGCAGCTGCGTCGATGATCGGCATATTCGATGGGCGAAGTACTAACTCCAGTCCGGGGCATTCTTCACCAATCTGCTGATCGTAACGAGCATCGCTGAGCAAGAAGTCCGAATCCTGGGTTACAAAAAGAAAGCTGTCTTCGCCCGTAAAGCCGGTCAAGTAGGTGACGTTGTGGGGGGACGTTACCAGGAGATTCTCCTGGTTCGCGCGACGCATCTCCGACCGGAGTCGTTCGACACGCTTCGTAAAATCAACCAGCTGGGGACGAGTCATGGTGTGGTTCCAAAAATCGAGACAAGGCCTCGAGCAGGGGTTCGGAGAAAACGTCACCTACGAGCAAGAAGTCCGAATCATCTCGCAAAGCTTGCCGTAACAGCGCCAGATCCAAAACTCCTGACTCTCCGGTTGCAATCGAACTCGGATCAGGTGCGACGGCTTCCTCTTCCCTCACGGGATTGGCCCCTGCATGGTTGGATTTTGCTTGATTGGCTTGCGAGGCGATCGAGTACTTGTTTTGGATCCCATCGATCATGGCCATGAGGATGGCCGCCATCTGTAAATAGGGATTACCCTCGGAGGGCATACCACGATACTCGATCGCACGTTGACGTGGATCGTGATAGCCGAGGATTACCTTACACAAGGCTTCGGGGGTGACCGACGAAACGGATTTGCTCCATCGATACTCCGTATCACACGAAAGAGTCGGTGTCGCTAATCCTATGGCGGCGATGGTTGTGGCGTGCTCCATGATCCCACCCAATGCATACCATCCCACATCGCTCAAGCCTTGATGCGAAGCTCCGCTAAAGATTGGCTCTCCCGCGCGCGACAACGC
>JALOQW010000473.1 GCA_025459275.1 Pirellula sp. | reverse complement strand
AACCCGCCTCCAATCGTGAAAGCCCCGTTCCCTCCTGACGAGAGTCCCTGGGCATTGACGGCATTGAACACGTTATTCTGTGTGGAATTCAGCGCTCCTGCATAGGGTGTACTTCCACCAAAATTGTACCGGTAGTTGTTTTCGGTAATGATACGACCTGTGTTCGCATCGGATGGGCAGATGAACAGGGCTTGAGCGTTGTTGTAAGCAACGTAGTTGCGATTGATCGGGACTCCACCCTGCGTCATCCGGACGGCGGTCGGACCTGACCAATCAATCAAGTTGTAGATGTTATTCGCTTCCATGTACGGAAGGATCATGGAATGAACCGATCGAAAACCAGTGAAAACATTGGTCGCCGTCGGCGAAACGGCGTTGTAGTTGGTGTAGCTGGCTTGTTGAACCCCGTTGACGGTATAGTCGGGAGTGAGCCTGCCCGGTGGGAATCGCTTGAATGCTGACTCGTAATTCATGGTTGCCAAAGAGATTTGACGGATCTGACTGGAGCACTGCATCCGACGTGCGGCTTCCCTGGCGGCCTGCACTGCAGGCAACAAGAGCCCGACCAAAACGCCGATGATGGCGATGACTACCAAGAGTTCCACCAACGTAAATGCCGACCTGTAACCGCTACGACTTGATCGCATCTTTTCAACTATCCCACGTAATGCGTTTTGCGGTTCCATCCGTCGGTACTTGAACGCTCCGTCACGCCCTATTGAAGCACGACTCGCAGTTTTGACTAGTCCAGAATAAAGAAAAATGATGCGAGTGAAACCAAGCCCCCTGAAGTGGGTGTTAAGGGAGCGTTAGCTTCCATCGTCAACGTCATCCGGGAAAGGCTTTTCAAGGAGCTCCTGAGCCGTGGCGACGAGCCGGTCGAGAGCGAATGGTTTGTGCATGTATTCGTCGACACCGAGCATACGTGCGTAGCTTTCGTGACGTGCCCCCTCGTTTGCAGTGACCATGATGATGCGAATCCGGCTCTTCTTGGACCTGCGGATATGTTCGAGGACCAGAAACCCGCTCTGGCCCGGCATCATCATGTCCAGCACCAGCAGGTCCGGTTGGTAAACGTCCAGCTTTTGAGCTCCTTGTTTGCCATCGGGCATATGGACCACTTCATAGCCAAGCCCTTCGAATGCGAATCGTACGGGGTTAGCGATTTCATAATCGTCGTCGACGATCAAAATTCGGGGTGGTCGATTTTCAGTTTTCCAGGTGGGATCCATGGATATCGATGGGTTGGGATTGCGGGATCAGGGTGACGATGACA
Source organism: Pirellula sp. (assembly GCA_025459275.1). Classification (GTDB taxonomy): domain Bacteria; phylum Planctomycetota; class Planctomycetia; order Pirellulales; family Pirellulaceae; genus JBKCUI01. Next base: position 2,368 of record JALOQW010000473.1, on the reverse strand, counting down.
TTTTTGAACAGCGGCGTTCTGGATTGAGGATCGACCACGCGTGGCACGAGCATATTCGCTTCCGGGTAATACATCATAGCGTTGCCATCCCGAATTTCTTCGAAGGATCTGGCTCGGATGTTGGGCATGGCCCCTGCTGTGCTCGATACGGTAACGAGTTGATCGTTCTCGAGTCCCATACGCTCCATATCCTTCGGGTGGAGCAATATGACATCTCGACGTTCCTGGTGACGATACAAATCGTAGTCCTCATAGACCACGGTATTGAATTGGCCTTCGCTACGAACGGTCATCAAGCGGACTTGATTTCCGGCGAGCGGGCACAGCTCCGGCAGTTCGTGAGGAATGAGGTTGGCGCGTCCGTTGTGGGTTTTGAACTGGGCTTGGTGGAAAGTGCGTCCACCGACTTGAAACTCTTGCTTGGTTTCCGCGATGGAGTCGATCGACTCGTATCCTGGTACGACTTTGGCGATCCAATGACGGATGGTGTTCGTTTGCTGCATTTGATCCCAATCGATTGCCGTTTGGTTTCCGAGAACACGTTTGGCGATTTCCGCGATAACGTGGACTTCGCTTCTGGGACCGGGCAACCTTCGCGGTCCACCATCACTGAGTCGAACATAGTTGAACATGGACTCTTGGGTGGTTGGCTCCGGTTCCTCATCGCGCGCCAGTACCGGCAGGATGATGGTGGTCTTTGCCAACCCATTCGCATGCCCTGTATTGAGCGTCGTATTGAGCATCACCAACATGTCGAGGGAGGCGAGGGCTTCACCCGCAAATTGCGAGTCCGGGTTCGATCCGTAGAGATTGCCCCCCAAACAAAGAGCAAATTTGCAGTCCCCTCGATGCGCCGATTCGATGCAAGCCAGCGTATCCTTGCCGGGTGTTGTCGGGAGCGTGACGCCGAATTTCTGGGTAAGGTTGTTGTAAATCTCATCCTTGAGTTTGGGGGTCACTCCGACGGATCCGATACCTTGAATGTTGGAGTGTCCGCGAATCGGCATAACGCCGGCGCCGGGTTTACCGAGCATCCCTCGAAGGAGCGCCAGGTTGACGATGGCTTGCACGTTTTGCACCCCATGCGTGTGGTGCGTGATCCCCATGGTCCATGAGAAGATAGTCCCTTGGCTCTTACCGTATTGTTTTGCGAGAGCCTCAATCGTCTCTTGATCGACACCTGACTTGGCCACAATCTCGGACCAACCGACATCCTTGATCGATTCGAGGTACGCTTCGGCGTGGTTACAATGCTGCTGGAGAAACTGCGGGTCATGCAAGTCGGATTCGACAACGGCTTTAGCAAGGCCGGCGAGCAGTGCCAAATCACCTCCGATGTGCGGCTGCACATAATGGGAAGCGATTTGGGTTCCAAACAACATGCTGATCGGATCGCTCGGGACCTTGAATCGAATCAGCCCTAATTCCTTCATCGGATTGATAACGATCACTGACCCGCCGCGCCGACGCAGGTGCATCAGGCTCGTCATCAAGCGAGGATGATTGCTTGGCGGGTTGCCACCGATAATGAACACGGTGTCGCATCGATCCAAGTCCTCGAGGACAACGGTGGCAGTACCGGTCCCCAAGCTGGTTTGCAATCCAACGCCGCTGGCTTGGTGACAGTAATAGCTGCAATTGTTGACGTTGTTGGTTCCGTACACGCGAGCAAACAATTGCAGCAAGAATCCCGCTTCGTTGCTGGAGCGGCCGCTGAAGTACCAAAAGGTCTGATCAGGACTAAGTGCCTGCAGCTGCGACGCGATGCGCTGAAAGGCTTCGTTCCATGTGATCGTTCGGTAGTGGGAAGCGCCGGCCTCGTAAATCACCGGCTGGATTAGCCGACCACTGGCTTCCAGTTGCCTGGGAGTCCAGCGACTCATGTGCTGGATCGAATGCTTGCTCCAGAAATCGGCAGTGATGGCCGGTTGCATATCGGCGGCCATGGCTTGGATCGACTTCTTACAAACTTCGGGGAATGATCCATGTTCGTTGACCATGCCACCGTGTTGGCCTCCCATGCCTAGCGCACAGGTTTTGCACGCGTTGCGGGATCTTAGGGCCGACACCATTTTCCACAGTCCGCCAGACTCGAATCCTTTGCGGAATGTGTATCGGACAGCTTGCCAACCGCCGCCTGCCTTGAGTCGCTTCATATTCCGAGCGTCGTTGTGGGTGGGAGTATTCTGTGGGGAGTGAGTCCTCGCCAGTATATCTAACGGTTCGGCGCGATGTTAGCGTTCCGTTAGCGGCGGATCTCAAAGTCGCGAAACTCACTTGTCGCAGGGCTTTCGAAGCGATCCATGGTTCGGACGACACCCGGCCCCTCGGTTTGAATCCGCTCGAGCAATGCGTCAATGGCTTCCAC
>JALOQW010000472.1 GCA_025459275.1 Pirellula sp. | reverse complement strand
CTTTGCATCGTGGCAATAAGCGACGACGGCGACGACTGAGCGTGGATCAGCCTCTGTCGTGTCTGGATGCCTTGCTGGTAACAGGCATCGTCATCTTGGCTGGAGTGGTTCTTACTTGGTTGGTTACTGATGGTCCTCGTTCGGGGAACTAGTCTTTTCTAGTGTCTTCCTGTTTCAACTTTCGGTCGTCGTTGGCGGAAAGAGTTTCCAGCAGATTCAGGGAGGCCAGCAGATTTTTCATGCAGCCGGCTCAGCAATCTGTTGGAAGTCTGATCCAAGCAATTCACTGGATACTATATCTCGTGAGGCGCCAACGCGGGGACACACCCCACGTCTGATCCGAGCGAAAAGTGTGTGTCCCCGAAGGGCTCCTTATGACCTGAAAAGCAGCGTTGCGTTGGTTTTGTATCCGTGGCTGGGATGGATGGTTATACTAAAAACCGCCGCAAGGGCGAATGAAAGGCCATTTCGGGAGCAGTCGCTCTCGGTTCATGCTTCGCCCCATCGCAGCCCCTCCGTTGTCCACCATCCTCCATGAACACGCAGCCTCTCATGATTTCCAGAGCATCCTTCGGATCCTTCGCGTTCTTCCTTCTCCTTGCTGCACCCGCATCCATGCAAGCCCAGGATGAGTTCATTCCGCGTCGCCAAAATCAGCCTCCTGGACCTCCGCTTTCACCTACCGAAGCCATCGCCAAGATGCAGGTTCCGGATGGTTTTCGAGTGGAACTGGTCGCGAGCGAGCCGGATATTCAAAATCCGGTTGCGATGGCGTTTGATGATGCCGGAAGAATTTTTGTGACAGAGAGCTTCGAGTATCCTCGTCAGGAACCTGGTCCAGGTCGCGACCGGATCAAGATCCTTGAAGACACCGATGGGGATGGACGAGTGGATAAGGTCAAGGTCTTCGCCGAAGGGCTGAACATCCCGTCGGGAATCGCCGCGGGGCATGGCGGTGTCTGGGTCGCCAATGCGCCCGACATTCTCTTCCTTGAAGATACCGACGGGGACGATGTGGCTGACAAGTCGACGGTGGTCGTGACCGGATTTGGTCGCGACGACACACACGAACTTCCCAACGCTCTTACGTGGGGCCCTGACGGGTATCTTTACGGTCTGAATGGCGTCTTCAATCGCTCCGTTGTCAAACAAGATGGACGCGAGTTCGACTTCACATGCGCTCTGTTTCGCATCCATCCCAAGACGAAAAAATTCGAACTCTTCTGCCAGGGGACGAGCAATCCATGGGGCGTCGCTTTCGACACCGAAGGAAGTGCCTTCATCAGCGCCTGTGTGATCGATCACCTCTGGCACCTGACCGAAAGCGCCTATTACCTGCGCCAAGGCGGCCCGTATCCGCCTCACACTTGGTGGGCGGATTCCATCGTCCAGCACAAACATCAGATGGCCGCATATTGTGGTATCGAGTACTTTGATTCGCCTGCGTACCCGGAGGCGTTCCGAAACAAGCTGTATATGGGGAACATCCATGGAGGGTGCATCAATGTCGATCGCATCGAGCGCGCCGGCGCGACGTATCGAGGATTCGGTGAACCCGATTTCTTGACCGCCAACGACGTCTGGTTCATGCCCGTCGCACAGAAAGTCGGCCCCGACGGATGTTTGTATGTGTTGGATTGGTACGATCGTTACCATTGCTACCAAGACGCTCAAGCGGACCCTAAGGGAGTCGATCGCGGACACGGTCGCTTGTATCGGATCGTCTACCAGGAACGACCCGAGACTCGCTACGCAGATATCAGCAAGTTGGATCCAATGAAGCTGGTGAAGGCTTTGAGCGACGAAAACATTTTTATTCGTCAACGAGCTCAGTTGGAACTTGCAGAGCGAAGCGCCGCGAACGATCAGCAGGTAGCCTCTGCGCTCGAAGCGATGGTGTTCGGTCAGGGGCCTATGAAGTACCGTATGCATGCCTTGTGGGCATTGGCAGGTTCGGGACCAATACCTGTATCGCTTTTAAGCAAGTTGATGCTTGATTCCGATCCGGAGCTTAGGTCGTGGGGTGTGCGACTGGCTGGCGATCATCAACCCAATGACCCTGGCATTGCTCGACAGGTGCGAGGATTGGCAAGCGACAAAGATCCACGCGTCCGAATCCAGGTTGCCATCGCGGCTCCCAAACTAGAACGATCATCCTCCTCTTCAGGTCAGGTCGCTCTGAGAACAGAGCTCGATGTGCTGAGGCACTCGGAAAATGATCCGATCTTGCCACGCGTCGTTTGGCAAAACATGCTGCCTTGGGTTGATCAGTATCCAGAAATCCTGCAACAGGAAATCCTCCAACGCGTCTCGGTCAAGGAGGATCTCTTGCGAGGTATGATGCCGCGCCTTGCCGCTAAATGGTCCGCCGCACTGCCCACCAAATTATCCAGCGAAGAAAGCAAGAAGCAGACGCTCGCTCTGTTGACCATGGCGGATTCGCTGGCCGATGGACATCCGGATACCGCAGCCTCGATCCTCGTCCCGATTGCAACACGCGTTCGCAACGGAGAGATCGATTTGGCCTCCGCTCGATCGTTATTGCAACCTTGGCTTAATGCCATGCAGCCCTACGATCCTTCCAAAGCGAGTGGAACGGCATGGGATCAAGCGGTGCTGCTGATTCGACTGCTGTGCAACGAAGAAGCAGCACATACACTGGCAACGCAGCGGATTCTCGATCGCTCGATATCCAGCGAACGAAGAAGAGAGTTGCTCATGTACGCGTCGATCCATCCAAATCAATCGCACAAGCGGGCTTTGGAACAAACGCTTCAGGATTTGATCGATGGAAAACAAGTCGATCCACCCTTGCGTGACACTGTTCTGGATCTTGGAATCTCGAAGGCAGATGCCGCCACCATCGAACTGCTCGTCGCAGCGCTTCCAAAACTCCGGAGCGACGTCCAGGCGGGCATCGCCGAACGGATGTGTTTGCGCGAACCCAGCACCACGGCCTTTCTCGAACAGGTTGCAGCCAACCATGTTCGCAAGGAGTTGCTTGGCCCCAATCGGATCCGATTGCTTGCGGCGGAAGGCTCCGATGCCGCCAAAGCCCTCGTCACGAAAATCTGGGGAACCGTGAACACCGCCAGCTCCGCAGAACGCGAAGCTGTCGTGCGACGTATTGCAGACCAATTGCGTTGGGACGCCAGAGGCAACCCTGAAAAAGGATGGGTGGTCTACGAACGTATCTGCGGCCAATGCCATGTGATGCACGGCCGCGGTATCGAGGTCGGCCCCAACATCACGGCGAACGGACGAGGGTCCTACGAACAGTTACTGGTCAGCGTTTTTCATCCCAGTCTTGTAATCGGAGAAGCATTTAAGAGCGTGACCGTACGAACGGAGGACGGAACCATCGTGACAGGGCTCTTGGTTTCTCGCGATGATTCGAAAACCGTCATCAAGGTTCAGGGGGGCAAGGAAACCACCGTGCCGGAGTCCGAGATTGCGGAGTTTCGACAGGACACCAAATCGCTCATGCCCGAGGGAATCGAAAACCAGATGACGCCGCAAGAGGTCGCTGATTTGTTTGCGTTGTTGACCCTCGAGAAGGCACCTGGAACCACGGACAACGGAACCATTTCGGGGACACCTCCGTACCTGCATCAACCTCGATAGGAACCAAGGTCAGGCATCATA
>JALOQW010000471.1 GCA_025459275.1 Pirellula sp. | reverse complement strand
AGCGCCGGTTGCATCCCAGCCATGGTAGCTATCGTGATCTGGTTCGGGTGGTCCTTGATGCGCAAAAGACCCATCCCAACGCCGAGCGAGATCGTGGTACCACGCACCGAATTCCGTCATCCATGCGCCGGTAGCGTGCGGACCAGCCTGCGCAATGGCAGGCATCGACCAAAGCAGATTGAAGAAATTGCCTGTGTGTCCGCAGTCCCGTTCGCTGCCATGGGATGCGACCGCCATGCGAGTGAAGAACTCGGAGCTCCGTGCTTCGTCAAGTCGGTTGAACAGCACTGCAGCCATCCCGCACTTGCCGTTGTCTTCATGGGTTTCGGTCCATGCAGCATGATCACCATAAGGTATGGCTCCTTTGCCTGTGTAGAAGCGAAGCAGTCTTGTGCTGAGATCGATGGCCTTCGAAACCTCGGGATCGTTCACGCCTGCCTCTCGAGCCAGCACCAATCCGATTGTCAGTGGCAGACCTGGCGCATTCATCATGCCATAACCCTTGAGGCGCCCATCTGGCAATGCAAAGGTGTGCCCCCATGAGCCGACGGCGCTCTGGCCGCTCGCCGCTTCCAAAGCCAAACGACGCAATCCTGGAAGCACCGATTCATCCCCAGTCGCCATCGAATACTCCGCCAGAAAGATCATGACATAGCCGTAGTACCAGGTGCGGAAATCTTTCACAGCGAAATCCGAAGCCCACTTCGCCTCGCGTTGAACCAAGAGCTTGTGGGATGATTCACCACCCGCCAACAGAGCGAGCGCATTGAGTGCTCGAGGTATCGGGTTTTCTGTATTTGGGTAATCCGGTTCGGACATTCGAGTAACAAGTCTCTTCAAGCCCTGTGCCAGAATGCGCGTCGACTTAGCACAATCATACGGAGCCGAGGGACTATACGAGCCTAACACTGGGAGCTTCAACGTTACCTCTTCGACGGTCCCGGCTCTCCATCGAGTCACAACCAACCTTCCGCCGCCCGTTTCAGATTCTGCCGCCGTGATGGCTCGACCGAATTCCGTGCGAGGATCATGGAAAAACAGCTTGCCGGCTACTCCAAGAATGACGTCGCCGACCTCGAACAAGCCATCGGCTGGAGAGCCGACATCGACGGAGGTGATGGCAATCTGCCTAGCATCGGTCGTGACAAGCCGGTCGCAAAACATCCATCCTCGCAAGCCTGTAGGTCCAAGGTTCCAGTCGTGCTTCGCCTCCGACGGGATAACGTCCCCCTTCGTGAAGTCGGGAATCTTCAATGGCTCATCTTCGGGGGCAGCCGATGCCAATGCGGCGGTGCAGAGCCAGGCGCAAGCGAATCGCGTCAGCAATGGTCGTGTTTTCATGTTCATAGGACTCAGTTGACTCTTCTATTGAGAGAGCATGTGAAGATTGGCTTCTGCGAACGCTTTGCCCATGAGAGCGAAGGTCTTGGCGCAACCAAGGTAGTGGTAACCCGCGTTGGACGCGCCCCGTTTCCAGAGAGCTTCTTCCGCAGAGGAAATGAGTTCCGATTCGTACTTTTTCAGGTATTGGTTCTTTTGCTCGGGAGTCATGCTGCCATCGGCATTGGCATGATCCTTGTGCTTCGAATCCAGATAATGGCGCATCTGGCGGATCCTGTCTCGCTTCTCGTCGATTGCACCGAGTTCATCCGACCAAAAAGGGGCCGTTTCGACCGCGATCACGTTACCTTGGAATTCAGGCAGTTGTGCAGGTGCAGCCATTGCCCTGCGAAAGGCCAACATGCTTGGGGAGTCATCCTTGAGTCCTCCGACACCCATGACGCCGATGACAAACGGGAGCTTGGAAGCATCCAAATCCTTACGCACATCGCGGATGAAGTGGGAGAGCAACTCCGAATAAAGTTCGAAGCGATCGGGAGCATTGCGTTCGGGGTAGACATGATGATCGACCATGTCATTGAACCCTTGAAGCCATACGAATCCCGCGAGTTCGAAGCCCTGCTTGGGATCGTAGTCGGGAATCACCTGCTTTGGATCGTCAAGAACTCTCTTCACGTGTTCGATCATCAAGCGATAGTAGACGCCAGTTTCGCGTGCTTTATCGATCTTCCACTGCTCAAAGTCTTTCGGGATACCATGTCCGGTTTGTTTGGGATAGTTTTCCCGTTGAAAAGAACTCAACTGGTATGGCCCTGCACTAGGTGAACGGTAATCGGTGTGAAGACTCTTTCCGCCCCACGCCGTTTTGATGATGAGGACTGGCTCATCAAAAGCAGCGTCCATCGTGAGGCCGAACGTGAACTCGGGTCCGATTTTTTCACCCAATTGGCCTCGCGGCTGCCCCCAGAGGGAGCCGTATCCAGCGGTCAGTTTCCCGGAGACTGCGACGTTGGTTTCGTCGGCACCGGTCAAGTACGAAATCCATGCATGGTCACAGACCGTTGGCTTGCCATCTTCGCCGCGCATCCGGTGGAGCAATGGTGCCGTATCAGGATCGTCGCCGATGTAATCAAACGTGTCTATCTTCGCATGCCCTTCCATATTGGACTGACCCGCAAGGATGAAGACGCGAATAGGCTTGTCTTGCGCCTCAATCTCTCGGGAAGCAATCATGATGAAAGCGATCGTTACGGAAAGTAGCAGTTTGATTCTGGTCATTAGATTTTTTAAAAAGCTTGGGACTGCATTACTTCGAACTTGCCCTATCTGGCACGCTTCTAAACGACGGAATTTCGTTGACTGTGTAAAACGCGTTACGGTGTAGAAGTGGTTCGCTGTCGCACGAACGTAAACCGGCGAGATCCAATTCGTAAACGAATCCCTGACGGAGTTTATCGAGGGAAATTATTGCCGAGAGCCCATCATCGGCCAGAGTGACTGACCTCACGGCTGACTTGTGCTGTTCAATTTCGGGTCCTCCGTAACCGGCGTGGTAGGGATGAGTAAACGCGGAGATGGTGTATGACGAAGTGGCTGTGCCCGTGATCGGTTCAACCGGTTTCGTGAACGAAACCTTGAAACCATCCGGCTCGATGGTAATACGGAGAATTTCAAATGGCATCTTCCCACTCCATTCCACTCGTTCTATCGCGAATGGCTTGATGCCTCGCACCGGCCACCCCCTGTTGGTACCGCCGCATATCAAGTTGCCGCCAGGCGTGAATTCGACATTGAGGATGCCAGTGGATAGTCCTTCGCGGAATGGGTAGCATCCACCTTGCCAGACGCCGTTGACCTGCTCTGTCGTTGCACGCATGAGAATCGACTGCGTGTAGTCGCCGAGGAATATCTGATCTTCAAAAGGACCGAACTTGCCCCCAGTGCGATTTACATTAAACCCGGTGATCGAACGCCCCATTCGGATGTAGGGGAAGATGATCGCATAAGGAACCAATTGCTCGACACGGTTCTTCTCGTTGACAATGCGACCACCCGACTCCGGCATCTCAGGTACGGGCCCCAATTCGGGTGCGTATCGATACCAGTGGTAGCTAGCAGGATGACCATGAAAGCTGTTTTGTGGAACGGATTTCAAACTGCACGAACAGTTCCATGGTCCTTGACTCTCGATGTAAAAAAGGGAGTCGTGCTCGTCGAATCCGATCCCACCAGGACTTCGCAAGCCGCTGGCGAACGCGGTTGTCTTTCCGTCGGGCATTCGAATAGTACGATTCGGATAGGCCCAAAGCCACGAATTGGTTTCCGGCAGCGTCGAGCTTCGAACCGAAGGCATACTCGTGGTAATTCGCGTAACCCCATGCATCCGAGATTGTCTCGAATCGATCGGCAACACCATCGCCATTGGAATCACTAAGGCGCGTAACCTCACAGCTCTGGGTGACGCGAAAGGCACCGTCCTGCCAAGTCAAACCAAAGATCTCATCGAGCCCCGATGCAAATCGGTGAAACGATGGGGCCGGTTTCCCTGCGTCAATGCCATCGATCAAGTAAATCTCTCCGTGCCGAGTTCCTACGGCGATTCGCCCATCTGGAAGAACGGCAAATGCACCTGCCTCGATGACGGTATCCTTAGGTAATGGAATGTTGACGATCGGATAGAACTCTCGCTCTCGTTCTTCCGTGCCCCATCGCTCGCCAACATCTTCGGCACGGACTAATGCGGTTGCCAGAACGGTAGTAGCAAACCATATACAAAAGCTATTTCCGAATAAATCCACACCAAGGCGAAACAATCTACTACTTGAGCAGTTCATAAAGAAACTCCATCGTGGATTCGCCTTGTGGAACTTGCAATCGCAACACTAGCTCAAGTCGTTTCGGGTCATCAGGCAGCGGGCGCACCTTAGATTCTGTAACGGGCGATTCTGTAACGGGAATCGTTAACCGTAATCGATCGCTGCGATAAACACGATCGCTCTCTCGAGAGAAATCGCCGACGAAAGCGCGAAACCAAACCGTCTGAGGTTCAGGAGATTCGAAACGCAGAATCCGCTTCAGTTGTTGCGTTCCGCCGTCGTCGATAGCAATGGTTCGGTCTTCAATCTCCAAAGTACCGCTTCGGTACTGAAAGGTCGGGACCGACTGTTCGTCCAGATAGTAACCTCGAAACTGATAGCCGACATTCTTGGGGTAGAGCGGATTGGGATTGGTGGGAGCCTCCTTGGTCATGACTGGCAACAGCGGCCATGGAGAGTTCTCGTTTGCGAGGGATACGAATGACACATCTTGAGCCAACGTGATGGGTGCGTTCGCTGGATGGAAATCCCCGGAACCTTGCCCGCTCCAATTCACGTTGATGAAATCGCCAGGCCAGATGGCCGTGAGTGTTCCCGTCTCGGCATTGAAGGCTTAACTTACTTTTTGCGGCAAGCCAACAGAGATGCCTCGAAATCCAGCAACCCGACTACGACCTCGATGAATTACCGGATATTCTGCGACATCAAGCCTCGTGTTGGTGGCTCGAATTCCCGGTGGATCGGCCGCCGAGGTGCCGAGCGAAAGGTAATACCAAATGGCTTCGATCTGACGATCCGTATCGCCATCGAGAATGTTGGTGAAGGATGCAACTCCGTCAGGCCAGGCCGATGGCATCACCGTTCGTGGCCGAAACGCTCCCGGCTTTTGTAGATAACTGTGGAACCAAGCTGGCTGCAGTCGTTCATTGCTAGTCAGCAAGTCGATCCCCTGATTCACACTCGCTGCCTTTCCGTTGAAGTTGTGGCATGCAACGCAATTCGCTCCCTTGTCTCCCAGGAGTTCACGACCGGCTGCCCGCATGAGTTTTTCTTGTTGCTGCTCGCTTTCGCTTCTATTCTCCGGATTGGGAATTCTCATCTCGTATCCATGAAATACATCAAGGCGTCGAAACAGTTCGGGAAGATGCTCGAGATTGCGAGCGCCATACAGCGGCATTCGAGTCGACATGTAATGCCGCACGCTCTCACCATCGAAGAGCACCTTCTTCATCCAAACGGATTGCAATTTGGCTCCTACCAAAGTCAGCGGCGGCGGGATGCGTCCGTCATCACCGAGGTTCAGTTGGCTCCCTTTGAAAAAGGCATTGTGAGCATCATGCACCCCTCCATAGTCCTCGCGAACATGACAGTTGATGCAGCGAAAGGCCGTAAGAGTCTTGGCTAAAACGTCCTTGTCCGAATCGATCGACTTTTCTTCTCGGATTGCCGCGGTAATTGCTGAAACTTGATGGATGTTCAGATCGAATTTCGGGCTGCTTCCGTCGGCCTTCGACAAGCAACCATGAGAAAGATCCGCAGTCTTCAGCGATCCGACCGGCGGAGCAGCATCGAAGCCGGGAAGGCTATGACACGCTGCGCAGTTCAGTGCCTGAAAGTGCTTCTTGCCCGCCTC
>JALOQW010000470.1 GCA_025459275.1 Pirellula sp. | reverse complement strand
AGGGATGATGCCTTGGCGACCATGGACTCGCTCTACCAGAGAGCATATGACCTCTTGTCGTCACCGACTGCCAAGGGTGCCTTTGAATTGAAGGGGGAATCGCAGGCGACAAAAGATCTGTATGGGATGAAACCTTGGGGACCGATCTTGCGTCCGTCCGCTGGGGCTCGACTCTTGATCGCACGTCGGTTGGTCGAAGCTGGCGCACGGTTCGTAACCGTAACCTATGGCGCTTGGGACACGCACGCCTTTCACTACCGAGGGATCGAAACGCAGTTGCCGGACCTGGACAAGGCCTTCGCGGGATTAATTCGGGACCTCGATGATCGAGGGATGCTGGATTCAACCCTGGTACTTATCACCAGCGAGTTCGGCCGCACGCCCAAGGTCAATGCGGGCGGCGGACGCGATCACTGGCCTCGGGTGTTCAGCATCGTTATGGCTGGCGGAGGGATTAAACGTGGGCAAGTTTACGGAGCCTCCGATGCACTAGCAGCGGAACCCGCCGACTCCCCTCTGTCGGTCGAAGACTACGTTTCTACGATTTACCATCTCTTGGGAATCGACTCGACTCGCTCGTTGATGTCGCCTGGAGATCGGCCTCAACAGATCGTGATAAACGGTAGTGTGGCACAAGGGTTGTTGGCTTAATGATGCAGATCCGTATCACTACTGTTGCTTGGATATGGTGGTTGTTTTCTTGGGCTGTTATCTCCTGGGCGGGTACTCCCAGCCTGGAAAAGATAACGCCCGTTGTAGGATCCCGAGATCAATCCTTCGACGTGATCGCCCTTGGCTCCGAACTGCAGCATGTCGATCAAGTTGTCTTTTATCGACCCGGGCTCCGATGCGATGGTATGGAACCGGTCGATAATGACCGGATCAAACTGCGAATCGTGGCTCATGAGTCCTGTCCACTCGGATCTCATCCATTCCGATTGGCAAGCCGCTTCGGCATCTCTGAGCTGCGAACATTGACGATTTCGCCATTCCCAACGGTGAACGAGTTGCGGACGCAGGCCGACCAGCCTCAAAGCATTCCTCTCAACACAACGGTTCTTGGGACACTCACCAAAATTGAGAATGACGACTATGAAGTTTCGTTGACCTCTGGGCAACGGTTCTCGGCCGAGGTATGTGCAGTCCGGCTTGGGATCCAATTGCTGGATACGGAGATCCTCCTCTATGCTCCCGATGGACGATTGATCTGCCAGGTCGATGATACACCTATCCTTAATCAAGATCCGTGCCTTTCGATACAGGCCCCCGAGACCGGCAAGTACATCGTTCGAGTCAAGTCTGCGGGCGGACCGGCGGATGCCGATAGCCCTTATGCACTTCACGTCGGTGATTTTCCACGGCCTCTCTCGTTTTATCCATTGGGAGGACAAGCCGGCTCCGAATTGGAAATGACCTTCATGCATCCACAAGAACTTGGGTTTCCCAACTTCACCAGACGGATCGAACTGCCAGACGATCTCAACGCGTCCGGTTTCGAATTGAACGATGGAGGTGCCTCCTGCCCGTCACCGATTCCTTTTCGCGTAGTGGACTTCGCGAATGCGACTGCGAACGTATCAAGCGCTGCGGATCTCCCACCATCGATCGCTCCGATTGCATTTCATGGTGTCATCGATGGAGACGATCTACCCCCGCAACATTCAGTTCAGTTTTCGAGACCAGGAAAGTATCGCATCGAAGTCTTCGCTTCTCGTTTAGGCTCGCCGCTGGACGCCCTTCTTGATGTGGTAGACGCGAACGGAACGGTTCTCGACAGCGGAGATGACTTTGAAAGCCAAGATCCTCGAGTCATCTTCGATGCAAGTACGGAACAGGTTGTTCAGCTCCGAGTCCATGACAAACGCCGAAAACATGGCGAGTATTTCTTCTACCGCATTGAAGTTGAACCTTTGCGCTCGGAGCCCATCGCATTCTTGCCTCGTCGAGACAAGCAGTCGCAGCGGATGCAGACAGTTCAAATTCCTCGAGGAAACCGCTGCCTGGCATTGCTTGGCGTGCAGCATCTGCGGTCGCAGGGTAGCGCAAGTGTACAATGGTCGGGTTTGCCCGACAGTGTCACGGAAGTTTCCATTCCTCAACCCGATGGTACGTTCCTCGTGCCAACCATTCTCTCTGCGCCGGAGAACGCGCAGGCTACTGTCGCGTTAGCCAGTGTCGTTCCGGTCATCGGTGATCAACGTGGACGTTTTTCGCAAGTGGTCGATCTCGTTTACGGACCTGCCGATTCTCTTTTCGAGGCTGCCACGTTAGACCGGTTGGCGGTCGCTGTCGTAGAGCCCGCATCCTACTCCGTTCAAGTCGAGACACCCAAGAATCCTCTACCGATTGATGGGACACTCGATATACCGTTCTCGATCGAACGCACTTCGGGATTTGAAGCACCGATTGATGTCTCCTTCGCGATACCGTTGGAGTGGGTTGATTGCGACGCCAAGGTCAGGGTGCCCGAAGGACAAACAAGCGGCGTCTTCCAATTGCGTGCGGGGGCTAAGGCTCGACCAAGAGAATGGCCATTGGTCCTTGAAGCAGTAGCGGCAAGAGAAAGTTCTGACGAATCGATTCGTGTCAGTTCCTCATTGCAGAAAATTCGAATTATCCCATCTCCCGTGCGAGGTGAGTTGTCGACGTTGGCATCCGAGGTAGGAAATCGATTGATCGCTCGATGCCAATGGTCGGCCGAAGGGGAGATTCCCAATCTGCTCACGGCAACTCTCGAAGGATTGCCCAACCGGGTTAAGTGCGAGCCAGTCTCGATTCGAAGCGATGATCGCCAGTTCGAATTTGCGATCGATATTCCAGAGGATGCTCCCACTGGCAAGTTCCAAGATATCGTTGTTCGGCTCACAGGCGAGATGCATGGTGAACATCTCTCTTATTGCATGGCGAGAGGCACACCCTTGCTGTTAGCACCCCAAGGCCAACTCAAAACGGATGCCGATGGCCGTCCACTGACCCCTCTCGAGATTGTTCGTTCTCAAAAGACAACACCAGTCAGCCAACAACCTTAAACCATGTTTACTGGGAATTCGATTCGCATGTCCAAGAAATGCTCTACCTTTGCCTTTTGGGCGATGCTGTGCATTCTATCGGCCTCTGCCCAAGAGGAGGCTGCTCACATAACCGGTATTCGATTGGAGCCGACCTCCGTCTCGCTACAGTCTGCAAGATCCTATCAAAACATCCTAGTGATGGCAGACTATTCAGATGGAAGCACTCGCGATGTAACGCACTCGAGCGAGATCACGATCGCTCCCGAAGCGATCGCGAGTTACGACCGCAATATTGAAGTCGTTCTTCCGCAGTCTGACGGAACTGGCCAGTTGCAAGCTCGGTTTAAGGAATTCGATGTGTCGGTTCCTGTAACGGTTGCCCAGTCTGCGGAGCAGCCACCGATCGAGTATCGCAACGAAGTCCTGCAAGTCCTTACCAAGGCTGGTTGCAATACGGGATCTTGCCATGGTTCCGCATCAGGTAAAGACGGATTTCGACTCAGTCTGTTTGGTTACGATCCCGAGGGTGACTGGGAGCGACTGACGCGCGAACTGAATGGCCGACGCGTGCGGAAGAACGCACCGGAATCGTGCCTGTTGATCCAGAAGGCGATTGGTATGGTGGATCACACCGGTGG
>JALOQW010000111.1 GCA_025459275.1 Pirellula sp. | reverse complement strand
GGTGATCGTTGCGGCCAGGGGCTATACGACTGCTAAGGTTCAAGCACAAGCGCAGGCAGAAGACCAGATCCAGAAGCTCGATGCACCTCAAACAACGGCTGTGCAATTGGATCGAGATCTGGATACCCAATTGGAAGCTCTTCAGAAATACGAAATGGAGTTGATGCTCCGGAGTGCCGAGCGAATGACCATGGTCGATCGCATTCATCTTGCAGAGCAAGCCATCGAAGAGCGAGTCAAGGATCTGGATCAAGAAACCGCCGAAGACATTCAGTATCAAGTCGAGATCAGTGAACTGGAAAAGCAACTAGCGGATCTCTTGAAGCAGTCGGGGGACTTGCCTCCGAGCGAAGTTCAACCGATCGCGCTCCAGCATCTTCCAACACCGATGGCGAGAACGGTGTTTGGAAAAGAGCTGCACGTCATGATGCGCAACCGAATGGTGACCGTCATTCCGTGGGATTCGATGATCGAAGCCTTGAAGCAGCAGGTGCAACGGACTGTCTCACGGAACACACAACGAGATCGCATCGATGATACGCTTGGCCCGATCGATGGATTCATGATGCGATATCGGCTGATTAGTCGCAGTGGGATCATGAGCAATGGTCGATCGGCGGCTATGGGTCGCATGATCGAGCTTGACCGATTCGAGTTGGAACCGACCGCGGACATCGTCCGCGAGACAGTTGCCGAAGCGCTGCGATCCGGCGGTCGCTTGCGTGCCGAGCTGGACGCGTACAAGTCCCAACAAACGACCGTTACGGTTTGGGTGTATCCCGAAAGTTTCGGAGAGTTTCGCGCACTCAAGGAGCAGCTCTTTCGAGAAGGGTTCTTATGCGCGGCTCGTCCTCTTCCTGAAAGTATGCGTATCGGCGCGTCACCTCGCGGATCCACCAGCGCCGCTCAGTAAGTGCAACGTTAGCACGCTCAACCTGTTGCCACGTTAACGGGACAAGCCCCAACGTCGCGGATCGCTCCGTCGATCCCCCGAGTCTGGAATGCGATTGTGGTATGAGCGGGGGACGTCAGTCCCCTGTTTCGATGCGTGAGGGTCGCTGTGTCGAGAAACAGTGGGTTAACACCCACCGCTCGCCCAGATGCCGCAAACGTCCCTTCAACGGGAACGACATTCGTTACGAGCATGGTGAGTCCCAATAATGCAGCTAGCGCTTGCGGTTCAGTGCCATTACGTGTTGACCTGACTCACTTCTCCGGCAATATACGAGGCCCTTCGGTCTCGTAGCGACCGTATCCCCCTTGATGACGCCCGCCATGGGTCCATCTCAACCACGTGTTTCGCGTGAAAAAGACTCCCGAGTAATCCATCCCGAACGTTCCTTCGTGAATGGTCCGACGTTCGGAGTTGCGAGCAAAGGGACTTCCGCCGCCGACATAACCAACCGTGTAGTCGCTTCCGACCGAGCACTTCGCCCATGGGCTAACGCACCAAGGTTGGCCAGCTCGCTGCATGCCGGGCTCGCAGTACCTTCCGTGCTTGGGCCCCTTAGGCGATTCCGAACCGCGTATTCCGTCGAGCGCATATTCCATCGATTTCGAATCGTCACGTGTTCCCAAGTGAACGTAATGGGACGCTGGATCGGGGACGCGTTCCGTGCGAAAAGATACTCGCACGGGAGTGGAAGGCTCTTGGACGAACTTCGTATCTGCAGTGACAGCATGCGCGCGAGATGTTGGCTGAGCATCGTCCGTTAGAATTGCGTCATCTGGGACCCGAAGACGCCGTGGCGGTTCCGCTCCGAAAAGCATACTCGATCCCGTCATGGCGACAGCAAATGCCATGATGGATCGCCACTCCGTGAGCGAACCAGTCTTGGATTTTGTCGGAATGGTCATATGGGCATTTCGATCCACTCGGGGCAGCAATAAGACGCCGGCCCACTTAAGATCGACCAATCCGAGACAATCGCTCCATCCGTCATGAACGGACTGGCACATCTCCACTGGCCGTCAAAGTTCGACGGTTCGCTTTACTCAATCGTCAAACTTTCACATCAACCTGCAAACGGAATCAGCCGCGTGGGTTGCGATTGAATTTCTGAAAGGGAAGCCGAACACCAGCCGCGAAATACTGATCGGCTCGAACTGCATCCGGAGCGGCAAATCCCTTCTGGCCAGCCACAGTTACCACATCATCTTGGTCTACCCCGTCACCGCTGACTCCAAATCCGCCGACGAGCAAGCTGCCACCTTGATAAAGGGGAGTGCTACCAGGGAAGAAGACCACACCGTTCTGTCGATCCAGGTTGGCTGGGTCGCGGAAATTGCGAGTGGGGTTGAATGATGCGAAGGAATGAACTGTCGCATTAGCACCTGAGTACACCGAGGCGGGTAACGGATTGGAGGCATCTAGATTCTCGCCTGTTCGTGGATTGATGCCCGGCATCAGAAGGATACTGAAGTCACCCGGCCCGGCTTGGCTACCTGTTGGATATCTCGGAGCCGCGAGGAAACGGAATGTGCGATTGGTGAAGGCAGTGTTTCGAGGCACATCGCCAATCGTATCGTTGTTAGCATCCACCTGATCGGCCATGACTAATCGATCACTGGCATAGTATGCAGTATTTCGAGCCTTGGCGACCGCAACGTCAATCGAAAAGACGGTTGCGTCTGGCATGCGATAGAGTCCAAGTACTTCACCCGACGAGTCACTCACGGCAAAAACCATGCGCGTTCTTGCGCCGGGACGAAACTGATCGGTCAATCGGATTGCAGCCCGCGTCTTCTCCGCTTCGATGATCCCAGCATGGATAATCGACTCGACATCAGCAGCAGAAATCGGATCCACGGCCGAAGCATGCGGATAGACGAGCCATCCTTCGGGAACGCTCTGGCCTCGCAACGAAGTCTCACCTCCTGGGGTGACCTGCAGATTCAGTCCAGAGTTGGCGCCCTGCCCACCTCCATTGCGCCGCCCGACTTGCAGCACTTGTTGAACCCCCGGGGCCGTATTCGCCCGCGTGGGTGTTGGACCATAGATCTCGAGCGTGATGCCAACCAAATCGATGCGGCCAGCAATGCCGACGTAGTTTCCTTTGGGTGGTGCCAATCCCTCGAACTCTGTTACAGGGGCCACCATCGACTTTGGTCCAATCTCGGTTCCCCCAGCGGCGAAGTAGGCGATGAACTCTGCTTCGAGCGCTTTCGGCGCATTCAATCGCGACACCTCGGATTGTGGACCGGCTGCTCCTCGCGTCGAAGCGTGTTCGAAGGCTTGTTCAAAGGTGGCATAGCCATCTGGACCAGGGAAGAAAACGCCTATGCCACCGACGAGCTTCAGGCCTTGCGAGCCGTTCTTGTAAAGAGGTATCCCTCCTGGCAGGGTTGCGATACCGCGGCTTTGAGCAAACTCCAGTAAGCCAGACTGAGTGCCATACGATTCCGGGAATAACTGCATGAAGGATTGCGCGTCAGGTGGTACATGCGCCAGATCGACATCGAATCTTGAACTCAGAACTGGATCTCCCGGCCCCTTAACCCCATCGAGTCCTGGGACAACGGAACCATCGCGGCTCTGATGCTCGATCGCGAACAAGTCCACTAACGGAGTAAAACTGATTTCCGGTGGGAAATGCCCCCCGACACCGATGGGGGCCACGAACCCTGGACCGCGAAGGACGGAGTTGGGATCGGAGAGATTCGGATTGGACTCAACCTCGCGCTGGGTAATGGTTGATTGCGAAATGAATCGAACCGTCCGCGATGTCAGTGGAGCTTGCGTGTTCGAGAAGAAGGCTGCGGTACGGGCTTTGGCGACGGCCCCGTCGATAGCGAAAACCAATTCATCATCGCGACCCGCATACATGTCGAGCACACCTTGTTCCGCGCGAACTCCCAAGATCTTTCCAGCGCGATCCACGATGGCGATGATGGCGTCTTGACTGGTGGTCGCTCGTGATGCCCTTTCCAACAATGTTGAAACGTCGGACTCCGTGACAACCACGTCATCCGGTTCGATGGCCATCGGCGGCAAAGGGGGAATCGGCGGAATGGGAGGTGGAGGAGGCAGTAAGGCATTCAGCGCGTTGATGACCAACAAGGCATCGAGGGGAGAAAGCTGCGAGTCGTTATCGACATCGGGGAAAAGACTCGCCTCCCCTTCTCCTGGAGGATCTTCAAGTACCACTCCTTGATTGATCTGGTTGATGACCTGAAGCGCATCCAGCGGCGATAACGTCGTGTCCGCATCGACATCCTCGGGAAAGACGTTGTTGTGCCACGGCGAGCCGGACAGCAAGCTCCGTGTCTCGAGCGATTCCATACCTAGCAGACGACGCCTTTGATTGCGATTCCAACGATCCATATCGCCTACCTCACGGAACGCTTACCCAACGTGGAGAACAGTGCTCCATCGTAGTTGGATGCGCGACGGGACTCAAACCAACAACGGACTGGGAGTCCATTTCGCGAGTGACAATTCCTTCATTCATTACTTTTGCTTGGAATCGTTTCGACTTACCTAGACCGAATAGTCGATACGACTGGCACGATCGCTACCGTTCTCACCCTCCTGAGCGAACCAGTCTGAACGGAACACTAGGTGTTCAAGCAAAAAGCCCAAGCCCAACTATGCTGCTTTTTTGCTGCAGTCTCCTGCGGCTTTGCTAGCGTTGCGCTTACTCAGGAACCTGGGATCGAGCCGCCGGTATTGGCGAGCCCTGACGCGTTGAGTCAGAATCTTCCAGAAGCGATGCCAGCACCGGAACCAGAGGGGCCTCCCTATTTTCGATACAGCTTCGATGCCCCACTGGGATACACCGGTCGGACTTCTGTCCTTCCGACGGAGGCCCAGAATACGGACCATTTCGTTCCGATCGAGGATCGATGGCGGCTCGGCTACCCTACCTGGGACCGCTATGGTAAAGGCCACCCGCCCGTCGATGACTATCCGTATATCCTGGGAGCCTGGTACGACCCTTACAACCAAAATGTGTTGAAAGGTGATTTTCCAATCGCGGGGCAAGATCTGTTTCTTCGGACTCAGTTGCGGCAATTCAATATCGTGGAATACCGTCAGGTACCCACACCCACGACGCCGTTCGAAGCCACACAGAATCCTGCACAGAACGAGTTCTTCGGCAATCCGAACCAGTTCTTCTTTTCTCAGTACAATTCGGCTTCGATGGACTTGTTCAAAGGGGACGCTGCCTTTCGCCCATTGGATTGGCGGTTGAAGGCCAATGTCATCTTCAACCAGAACTATCTGAATGCCCAAGAGCTCGGCGTCGTGTCACCAGACGTCACACGGGGGAGGAATCGATATCGTACCGACTGGGCATTGGAAGAATGGTTCTATGAAGCAAAACTCGCGGATACGAGCCCGAACTATGACTTCGTGTCGGTTCGTGCTGGCTCGCAGCCTTTCGTCAGCGATTTCCGAGGGTTCGTGTTTGCGGATGTGAATCGTGGCGTACGTCTGTTTGGTTCGCGGCTGAGTAACCAGGATCAGTACAACGTTATCTGGTTCGATCAAGTGGAGAAGGACACGAACAGTCTGCTCAATACCTTCGATGATCGGCATCAGAATACGCTGATCATGAATTACTACCGTAATGACTTCATTTTCCCGGGATACAACACCCAGGTCAGTTTTCACTACAACCGAGACGGCCCGAGTTTTCTCTTCGATGACAATGACTTCTTAGTCAGACCCGACCCGGTAGGAGTTTTTTCACCGCACCGGGTTGACGCGTATTATCTGGGATGGGCTGGCAATGGCCACATCAATCGCTGGAACGTCAGCCATGCAATGTACTATGTGACTGGGCAAGATGAATTGAACCCTTTGGCCGGTCGCCCCCAGGACATTTCAGCCTTTATGGGAGCCTTGGAAGTCTCGTATGACCGAGACTGGGTCCGATTTCGTGCTTCTTACTTCTTTGCATCGGGAGATTCGGACCCCAACGACGATCGCGCTACCGGTTTTGATACCATTTTCGACGACCCTGCCTTTGCTGGGGGAGGATTTAGCTACTGGAATCGACAGCAAATCCGCTTGTTCGGTGTCAATTTGGTCCAGCGCCAGAGCTTGGTCCCGAATCTCCGCAGCAGTAAACAACAAGGTCAGACGAATTTCGTGAACCCAGGTCTTCACCTGGTAAATGCTGGCTTTGATGCGGATTTAACTCCCGAGCTCAAGTGGATCAACAACGCGAACTACCTGTGGTTTAACCAAACGGATTCGTTGGAGACCTACACGTTCCAGGGAAGGATCCGGAGTCAGATCGGTCTCGACCTCAGCAGCGGCTTTGAATATCGTCCTTATCTCAACAACAACGTCATTTTCGTCACGGGAGTGTCTGGGCTGGTCGCAGGTCGTGGCTTCCGCGACCTGTATCAGCCACTCAATGGCGACGTTAAAGATTTAGCCGCTGGATTCTTGGAAGCAGTCTTCGAGTATTGAACATGGACGGAATGTGGAACGCTGGCTGCATGCATAGAATCCGTCAGTGCGTTCTATCAATATTGGCGTTGGCTCCGCTGTGGATGAGTCATGTACCGCGGACGGATGCCCAGGTCGTTCGGTCGTTGACGTCGACTCCAACCGGAAAATTCCACACACCGAGTGTACCTCCGGCTGCAGGGCAAGATCCTTGGGGGCCAGCGCGTGCATTGGGGATCGCGGGGAACGCATCCTATCCGATTCCCGACGATCTTCTGCACGTCGATATGTATCGCCAGTCGCAGGGAGCGGCATCTGCCAAGAGTCAGTCATGCATTCATTGCCATACCGATGTCGGGAATATGCATCCTCCCAATACGGTTCAGATCGGCTGCGTGGATTGCCATGGTGGTAATGCCAATGACTTCACCAAACAAGGTGCCCACGTCGCGCCTCGGTATCCCAACGTTTGGACCAGCTCGGCCAATCCGGTGCGTAGCTATACAGCATTGAACCATGAAAGTCCTGAGTTCATTCGATTCATGAACCCGGGCGATTTGCGGGTGGCCCACATCGCTTGTGGCCAATGCCATGCCAATGAAGTCCTCCAGCTTCGCAAAAGCATGATGACTCACGGTTGCATGCTATGGGGTGCAGCTCTCTACAACAATGGAGCGGTGCCTCAGAAGTGGGCACGCTACGGTGAAAGCTACTCCATGTTTGGCCAGCCTCAACGGCTTCAGAATGTGCCGGCGCCAACCCCTTATGAGATGGATCGCAAGGGGATGGTTCCTTTCTTGGATCCACTACCTCGGTTTGAGTCTTCGCAGCCGGCGAACATCTTGCGAATCTTTGAACGGGGAGGAAGATTCCGCCCGGAGGTAGGTATTCCGGAACGCCTCGAGGAACCTGGGCGACCGCGCGAACGACTCAGCACGCGTGGACTCGGAACCGACAATCGAACCGATCCTGTCTTCATCGGTTTGCAGAAGACCCGATTGCTCGACCCGACCTTGAACTTCCTTGGGACCAACGATCATCCAGGCGACTATCGCAGTAGCGGCTGCAGCGCGTGCCATGTCCTCTACGCGAACGATCGTTCACCTACGGCCTCAGGCCCCTTCGCCAAATATGGGCACATGGGACAGGCGGCATCTCAGAAAGACGATTGGGTCCAATATGTCGATCCCACTATTCCTAACCACGAGTCGGGGCATCCGATCCAACACGTGTTCACCAACCGCATGCCGACCAGTCAATGCATGGTCTGCCATATGCACCCCGGAACGAACGTTCTCAATTCGTATCTAGGTTACATGTGGTGGGATAATGAGACCGATGGCCAGTGCATGTATCCCAAGGTTCAGAAGAATCCAACCGCCGAAGAACTGATCCAGACTTCGATGTCGAATCCCGAGGAAGCTGCGGCTCGCGGCCTGTGGGGCGATCCCGAGTTCCTGAATCGAGTCAGTGAACTGAACCCACAGTTGCAGCACACGCAATTCGCGGACTTCCACGGGCACGGTTGGGTCTTCCGAGCCGTGTTCAAGAAGGATCGCACCGGCAACCTCTTGGATCACCAAGGCGATGCCCTTGTCAATGTCGCAACTCCCGACTTGATGGCTGCGGTGGCCCCATCGGATCCTCACGAAAAGATCCATGGCAAACAACGAGACGGTGTTCCGGTCCACATGATGGATATCCATATGGAAAAAGGGATGCATTGCGTCGATTGTCACTTCTACCAAGACGGTCACGGTGATACCAAGCTGTACGGTGAAGTCCGCGCCGCCATCGAAATCCAGTGCATCGACTGCCATGGAGATGCGTCGCTATCGTTGGTGGACAAAGTCGAGCAGCAGCTCCAAAGCCGCCAACCGCCGAAGCTCACAACAAGCGGTCCCGCTTCGGGTGAGCAACCGACGAACCTTCTGGCACTCCGCACGGCATTTGGTCAACCACGATTTGAAATCCGAAGGGTCCCTGGCAAGAAGCCGCAATTGATTCAGCGCAGCAACGTCGAGAAAGATCTCGAATGGGTGGTAACGCAAACCGCTGATACACTCGATCCGCAAAGCGAGGACTACAACGCACGTAGCCATGCTGCAAAAACAGTTCGAATGGATCCCGACGGCAAGATGCGTTGGGGAGGTAAGCCAACCGACGGTAAATGTGCCCACAACACGCAGAACATGAACTGCATCGCTTGCCACAGTTCCTGGAACCCGAGTTGCTTTGGATGCCATCTCCCGCAAAAGGCGAACATCAAGGCACCATCGCTCCATAACGACGGCCAAATCTCGCGAAACCGAGTCTCTTACAATTTCCAAACACTTCGCGATGACGTCTTCATGCTCGCTCGCGATGGAAATGTGACAGGCAATCGCATCGGGCCGGCTCGCAGCTCCTGCGCAATCCACGTTGGCAGCTACAACGCGAACCGCGAATCCATCTACATTCAACAGCAAACGATCAGCGGCGAAGGGCTGAGCGGCATCGCTTTCAGTACCAACGTCCCGCATACCGTTCGAGGCGGAAACGGATGGTCCCCGGAACAGGATTCTCGAGCCCCCGGAACCTTTGAAACGAAATCCTGCACCGACTGTCACGTTTCGATCAACGATGACAACAACGCCATCATGGCGCAGCTGTTGATGCAGGGAACCGGCGCCACCAACTTCATTGGGCGATACTGCTGGGTTGGTGCGGGAGAACATGGACTCGAAGGGATCGTAGTCACCGAACAACACGAACCTCAAGCAGTGATCGGCAGCACGCTCCACTCTCTGGCGTATCCCGACAATTACAAAGAGCATGTCGAACATGGACGCATCCTGGAACATGCGCATGAGCATCCTGGTCGAGATATCTTGGAGACCCTTAGTCCACGTTATCGCAAACCAGAAATTCTTTCCCTCCAGCACCGTGGCGAGTTTTTGTATGCTGCATGCGGCGAAGGTGGCCTCCGAGTTTTCGATATCGCATTCATCGATCACAAAGGCTTCTCCGAACGTATTACGACCGCGCCCGTCTCTCCTTTGGGTCAAAGACTCTACGTAAGAACCGAGTATGCGACCTCGGTCGCGGCGCCCACAACCATCGCACCCGATCCTACCCGAACCCATCGTCCTGAGAACTTTGAACCAGCAATTCCAGGTTTGTACGCTTACATCTATGTGACCGACAAATACGAAGGTTTGATCCTCGTATCCGCAGCCACATTGTTGGATGGGGATCCGACCAACAACTTCCTGGAACGCGAGGTTACCTTCAATCCCAACGGACTGCTATGTGGCGCGACAACGGTCAGCATCGCGGGGAACTATGCCTATGTTTGTTGTGATGCGGGGCTGGTTGTAGTCGATCTAACGAATCCAAAGACCCCGAGCGTCGTTTCGGTTGTTGGTAATGATGTCTTGCACCATCCGAAATCGGTAGCCATCCAGTTCCGGTATGCGTTTGTGTGCGATGAAGAAGGGGTCAAGGTCTTCGATGTCACGGAACTTGGCTACCCACAGTTCGTCCATGAAATACCGCTCGAGCATGCCCACAACATCTACCTGGCACGGACCTATGCCTACGTGGCCGCAGGTCCTTTGGGGCTTGTGATTCTGGATATCACGTCTCCTGCGAGTGCCTACATCGATCAGATTTATGATGCTGGAGGCCAGATCAATGACGCGCATGATGTGAAACTTGGCATCACCAATGTCAGCCAGTTTGCTTATATCGCCGATGGGAAAAACGGTTTACGGGTGGTGCAGTTGACCAGTCCTGAAGTCCATGGAAACGACGGGTTCTCACCAAGACCTCAGCCGTGTTTGATCGCGACGCGTAAACTTCCCAAGGATGGGCATGCGCTCAGTGTCTCGCGCGGCGTCGATCGCGATCGAGCCGTCGATGAATCAGGAAATCAGATCGCGGTCTTTGGTCGAGTTGGAGCGAGACCACTGAATCGAGAGGAAGTGCAACGCATGCATCGTCGCCCCGACGGGAGTTTGTTCCAGGTCAGCGACAATCCGTTCGATCTGCGAGTGTACGATTTCCCAGAGACGATTCTACGCCTCGAGCAAGCCAAACAGCCCGCTCGACGCACCCTTCGCTAAGTAGTGTACCGTTCAACGAAGCACGTGGCGTAGGCATCCTGCCTGCGAACTGCATGTCATGAAGTGCGCGCATTGGCGACTTAACGGCACTTGTTGACAGGCTGGAAGCCTATCCCACTTTCGTGGAACGGTATTCCGGTTAAACGATTGAATGTACCGATCATCGCTTGGGCGGGGCCGCTTCTCGGATGACGGCTCCCAACTCAGGGTGCAATACCAAGATCGAGAATCGTTCGGTCGTATCGAGATCGTTTGTGGAAAGACTCGCGTAGTCAAATTGCCCTCGCAAGTCGGTGTATCCATCTTTGAAGAACCTGACCTGGCCCCCATGATGGCGCGCGTAGACCTTGACGTAGGCTTTCTCAACCGGTTGGCCATTCTTGGTGGTGATCTGCAACCTTCCGAATGAATCGGCCAAGGTGACATCCATCGAATTGGCAACGATCACTTGCGATTGAGACAGTGCACCGGCTGTGACCTCTACGAGAACGTTTCGGTTGGCGAAATCCTTCGGGAGTTCGATCATGCGCTTCCCGCGTTTGGATTCCAGACGAAGCGTTTCCATCCGATTCGGTTGGATCGCCATGAGCGAGCCACCGTCTTGTTGCAC
>JALOQW010000469.1 GCA_025459275.1 Pirellula sp. | reverse complement strand
AGCCAATCTACTCTCTCAAAAAATGCCGCGATCGCATCGCTCCGCATTTCCACGCGCTGGTTGTTACGAAGCGCCCAGAATGTCAAACCCATTAGCGGTGGGAGAACCCATAGCGCTTTTGGTGCGGTAGGGACAGTAATGAAGGCGTAGTAGAGAAGGACGATCACACCGAAAGTCCACATCTCGACTCTTGAAGGTTTGAACTCCGTGGGGCGCAGACGCTGGTAGAGCCAATGCGCAAGCACCAGCAGCGCGGTCGTCCCGAAGGCGAAAAGAGCAAAATGGATGAACAGGATGTCCTTCCGGCCAGTGTCCAACAGCTCTTTCATAGGCTGCGGCGGTTCATTCCACCAAAAGATTCCCCAGAGGCCATAGAAGAGGCCTATGCCACAGGCAAGCAAGATGGTCGTGAAATACTTGTTTTGCGACAAGACTCGGCGTACCAGATACCATCCGACGAATACATCGATCGGCGCGTGCCATGCAAGTGCTGTAAACGAAATGGACATTGGAAATGGGGTGTCAGGTGAACCATAGGTCGTTTGAACGACGATACCCTCCTCAAACCAACCGTAGAACGCTCCTGCAAGAAATATCGCCCAAGGATCGCGCACTTTAAAGTAGCTGACCACACACAGGAAAGGGTAGGCCATGATCGAATACAGCAGCCATGCCGCGATCATGCCGCCTAAGTCCATCCCTTCTCGTTCGGGCGTAGCCCAGAAAACGAATTCACCGTAATACACGATGATATAGCCGCTGCATAATGCCACCGCCAAACGGACAAGGAAAGGCTTCATTTGCTAATTTCAGTCGCCCAAGACACTCGTTGGGTTCCATCGAACATAGGGAGGTTCATCGCCAAGTGATATCGGTAAGCTGCAGCCATGTTAAAATACCTGGATGGAAATACAGCCCTCCGAAACGCATCTAGGATACCGTGACTTCCACCGCTAACCAGGGCTAGGGTACAGCGTACATGTTTAGCGTTATCCGCAATATGCCGATCCCTTTCGGCAGTCCCGCCCCGGAAACGCGAAGCCTGCATAGGATGAACTTCGATTTCAGTGCCCTGAGTCCCTCGGCTGCGCAATCGTAGTCACTTGAAATCCTAAAGACTTTTTCTTCCGTCTGCGTTTCCAAATTGCACGAGAAGTTGCAATAGTCCTCTTTCAAATAGCGAATCGCGATCAGACAATGCATCATTCGTGCATAGCGCAAACGGGTCAACGAATTCCATCCATGGAACAAGGGGAAGTGAAAATGGAAGGCAAGCCGTGGTGGAAGTTGGCATCGATCTGGCTGGCCGGTGCGGCTCTGTCTGGTCCGATCGGGATCGTCTTGCATGAACTCGCCCATTATCTTGCAGCGGTATCCTTTTCTTTCCCCGAAGTCAAAATCAACTATGCCTCAATCAACTACGCTCAGTCCGAAGAGTTTTGGGCGGAAATTCTAGAAGGTGATCGGGCCGGTGCGGCGGCCATCCATCCGCCAAACTATGTTGGAATCGTCTCTATCGCAGGCCCGTTATTGACCATCGTTCTTTCCTTGGGGTCCGCTTTGATGTTGCGATCAAAGGAATTCAACGACCTCGCGGCTGCTCTGCTCGCGGGCTTCGCCCTGATGGCAGGTGTCAGGTCGCTTACGGGGTTGTCCTATATTATTTACGTGCGCCCGAACTACCCTGGTGCAATCCCCTACTTTGATGAAATCAACGCCGCCCGCGCGTTCGGCATCCCGGTCGACTACTTCGTTTGGCCATTGTGTCTCGGGCTGATACTGAGTTGGTTCATTGCGATCCCACAGCTTCGACCTGGCCTTGCGATCAAGCTTCCTGCAGCGATCATAGGACCGGTTCTCGGTATCGCCCTCTGGGCGGTGATCGGACCTACCATATGGAGTTGAATTCCCACCAACTCGAGTGGGCCGGCGAATTTCCAAGTAATCGCCAGAGTGTTACTTAAGTGGTCGACGCGCCTTGTTGCAATCTTTGGGAAAAATCACCCATCCAATCTTGCATTCGAGCAGCGCGTCTTGTATCATTGCATTAATACAATACGTCGCGTGTTCCACAGCGGGGTTAGCGAATGCGGATCCACATCAGCACCAATGACGGGGTTCCGATTTATCTGCAGGTGGTCCAGCAGATTAAGTACCTCATTTCGGCTGGAAGATTGTCCCCTGGCGATGAGCTCCCACCGATTCGTGTTCTTGCCGAGAATCTCTTGGTCAACCCGAATACGATCGCGAGAGCCTATCGGGAGCTGGAGTCGGCGGGGCTGGTTGAGAAGAGACGCACTGCTGGCACTTACGTTTCCGCTGAAGGGTCGCGATTAGCCAAACGCGAACGGACAAGAATTTTGGCCAGTCGCATCGATCATCTTCTCGCGGAGTCGGATCAGATGGACGTATCTTTCGACGAACTAATCAAGCTGATTCATGTGCGGCGTGAAGCGATGAACAACTCGCGAGCCAAGGAGTTTGCAGATGACTGAGAGAACCAACAATTCGGCATCGTCTGTTATCGAAATCACCCAAGTTTCGCGCCGGTTTGGCAGCAAATTGGCACTGGACAATGTTTGCATGTCGGTGCCAAGAGGTGGCGTTTTCGGGCTGATCGGTGGCAATGGAGCTGGCAAAACGACACTGATCAAGCACGTTCTTGGAATGCTTCAACCGCAATCCGGGAGTGTACGTGTCTTTGGAATGGATCCGATTACGCAGCCGGTAGGTGTTTTGGGACGGATGGGATATCTATCCGAAGAACGTGATCTTCCCAACTGGATGCGGGTTCGGGAGCTGATTCGATATACGCAAGCCTTCTACCCAACATGGGATGAGCGTTTTGCAGAAGAATTGCGCGAGATGTTCGAACTGGACCCTAACGCCAGAATCCGTGGGCTTTCGCGCGGGCAGCGCGCAAGGTCTGGCCTGCTGGTCGCTCTTGCGCATCGTCCCGAGCTCTTAGTGCTCGATGAACCCTCGTCAGGGCTGGATCCAGTCGTGCGTAGAGATATCCTGAGTGCGATCATCCGCACGATTGCCCATGAAGGCCGAACCGTGTTGTTCTCGTCCCATTTGCTAGATGAAGTCGAACGAGTCGCAGACAACGTTGCCATGATCCACAACGGTCGTGTCGTCTTGTCTGATAGCCTGGAATCGCTCAAGGACTCGTATCGACGAGTGACGCTTCGATTCGACACACCCATCGCGGAACCGCCCGAGTTGCTGGGGAGGATGCACACCGAGGGTACCGGAATGGAATGGACCTATGTGTGCAACATCTCAGGGAGAGATGCGAGTCAGATCCGCGGGGCCGCGATTTCCCTCGGGGCTGAAGTTGTGGATGAATCCTCGATGAGCTTGGACGAGATTTTTGTCGCGACGGCTTGTCGTTGAAACCATAGATTGTCAAAGAGGCTTTTCGATGAGATCGATTACTCAAGCGATGTTGTGGGAATCGTCGCGGCATTGGTACTGGTTAGCGATTGGGTTTGTTCTAGGAGCACTCTTTCCATTCCTGTCCCTGTTGTCACTTCGCTCTTTGGGAATGCCTCCGGATGCACCGGAACTCATACGGCTTCAGACGTTTCTCTTTCCTTTTCATTGTTTGTTGCTGACGCTGGGCGTTATCGGTATGCAGGGCCCACCACAACGATTGTATGGAT
>JALOQW010000468.1 GCA_025459275.1 Pirellula sp. | reverse complement strand
CTCCTCAAACGATGGGAGGTGCAAGAAGCGAGATCCTTCGCGCCAAGTTACCCGAAGGCATGACCAGCCGCATCGCACCCGTCTGGGATGAGGATCTTCTTCTGCCTCGCCAATGGGATGCCAATGGACATGCTGCGGGCATTCTCGCCCCCGGCGGTTGGATCGCAAAGACGGATCCGGAGGGCAAAACATGGGAAATGATTTCTATCGGTTACCGAAATCAATACGACTTTGCCTTCGATACCGCAGGCGAAATGTTCGCATACGACGCCGACATGGAATGGGATATGGGAACTCCCTGGTATCGCCCCACGCGCGTCGTGCATGCGACCAGCGGTAGCGAGTTTGGATGGCGAAGCGGAACGGGCAAGTGGCCAACATATTACGTCGATAGCTTGCCCAGCCTCGTCGATATCGGGCCTGGCTCGCCTGTCGGTGTCGAATTCGGAACAGGGGCTCGCTTTCCACTCAAGTACCAACGCGCGTTGTATGTTTGCGATTGGACCTTTGGAACGATGTACGCCATCCATCCTCAAGCGGACGGTGCCAGCTATACCGCGACCAAGGAAGAATTTCTCTCGCGAACCCCCCTTCCATTGACGGATGTCGTGATCGGTCGCGATGGACATATGTACTTCACCGTCGGAGGTCGTGGTACCCAGTCGGAGTTGTATCGCGTGCGTTACGAAGGGACCGAATCCACCTCTGCAGCCCCATCGTTGGCATTAACGCCTGAGCAGCGCTTGCGGCGCGAGTTGGAGCAATTTCATGTCGATTCAGCGCCGAATCCTGAATCCTCAGCTCAGCGACTTCTTACAGGGCTTGCTCATTCGGACCGTCACATTCGATACGCTGCACGCGTCGGATTGGAGCGACTTCCCGCCTCATTGTGGGTGCCAAAGGTCCTCAATAGCACCGATCCAAACGTATTGATTACCGGTGGTGCTGCGATCGCCCGTGTCGGCGACTCGTCCATGCGTGAGCCATTGTTGGTTCGATTGGGGACCATTGATGCTGGCCAATTGAGTCGCGAGCAACGTTTGGAGCTGGCGAGGACCTTGCAGTTGATCTTGATTCGACTCGGCAGCATCGATGAAGGGGTTCGCAATACCATTCGAGAAAGACTCGATCCGGCTTTCCCGTCCGGTGATGATGCATTGGATCGGGAGTTGGCCAACCTGCTCGCCTTCCTGGACAGCCCATCTTTGCCAGGCAAGATCCTGCCGATGTTGGAGCGAGAGCGCAGATTCACTGAAGCAGACTTTGCCGACATCCTGCAACGCAATCGGGGCTACGGTGCCTCGATCGCGGCGATGCTCGATAATCAACCGGACTTGCAGCAAATACATCTCGCCTTCGCACTTCGCAACGTCCGATCGGGTTGGACCATCGATCAACGCAAAGCCTATTTCCAATGGTTTCAAAAGGCCCAAGGTTGGAAGGGGGGAGCCAGTTACGAAAAGTTCCTCATGAATATCGCCAACGATGCCTTTGCATTATGCACCGATCAAGAGCGATTCGTCTTGGAGGCGTTAGGAGTCCGAAAGCCAGCCTCACTACCCAAGAAATTGCCAGTTCCCGAAGGGCCTGGGCGCAAGTACACCACGGAAGCGATCGTTTCCTGGGTGCCCGAGCGTCTCAAGGACCGGAACTTGGAACGAGGCAAGCAGATGTATGCGGCAGCGCGATGCATTATTTGCCATCGATATGGAGGGGAAGGGGGGGCCACTGGCCCGGACCTTACACAAGTTGCAGGGCGTTTTTCTGCGTCCGACTTGATCGACGCCATCGTCCGTCCCAGCCAGGTGATCTCCGACCAGTACAAAACGATGGTGCTACAGATGCATGATGGCGAGGTCTATACCGGCCGGGTCGTCAACGATGTGGGTGGCAAGGTGACTTTAGTCGTGGATCCGGAAGATGCAACCAAGACCATCACGCTGGATCGGAGCGACATCGAGAACGAACGGGTCAGCAAGGAGTCGCAGATGCCAGCCGAGTTGCTCGACAAGCTCAACGAAGACGAAGTCCTCGATCTCCTCGCGTTCCTGTTGTCCCGCGGCAAGGGATAATCTGCTAACAGCAACGCTACCCAACCATCGTTCAATCGCCGACCGAAGTTGGAGTATGCCTTACGATTTACGGGGTATCATGTTGCGTTACCTTACTTCGGTAAACGGGTCTCGACGCTGGATGAAGGATGTGTCGTTGACTGGATCCGCTCCATACGCCTGCGAAGATTGTTGAGCGATTAGAGCGGCTATGTCGAGGGGCGGCTATGTAAGCTTCTACCTTCTGATTAGCATGCGTTCGCGGCCGCTGGGATCGACGCCATAGGGGATCCAAGCAAGCGATAGAGATTTGATCTTGGTGTCGGACTTCCTCAGGGGGATTTCGACGGCTTCAAGCTTCAGATTCTCGATCGAGAACTGGCTCTCGATCGCGTCAAGCTCCTGCTGACACTCTCGTTCCATCGCATTCTTCTGCAGTACCAGGGTCTCGAGGGTCTCTTGGGCTCTGGAGACATCATTCTGTTGACTGGACCGAGTTAGATCTCGGACAGTGCTCGATGGGACGCCACGTCGCTTTCCACCCAACAATGCACCCAGGATCGATGTGCCGAGGTCAACCAGTCCATCGAGCCGTTTGGCTTTGGCTTCTTCAAGTGTGCGATCCAGTCGCTGTTGTGCAGCTGCTACTTTGAGCTCAAAGGACTGAAGCTTCTCTTCGTACTTCGACCGTACCTTGTCCATGGCTTCATCTCTGGCTTCGCGTGCGTATTCGGCCAACTCCAGCCGGGCGCTGAATTCATCTTGGCCGGGAGCAGCACTCTTTTTGACGGCTTTGCATGAATAGATCGTGCACTTTTCGTGTCGGAACAGAAACTCCGATAGCTCCCTCTCCCAAGACTTGTAATTCTTTAGCTGCAACAGATCCGGTGCCAGTTCAGCGTAGCCAAACGATTCGCTTGGCTGTTTGGAAGGCTGGACTCTCTCCGAGTCGAGTGTGATCGCTTGGTCCCATACGTGTTCGGGCACAGCGTTGTCGATCATGGCCAAGAAGCAAACATCCTTCCAGAAGTCGATGCCATGAGAGGCGCGGACAAAATGGACGCTGCCGGTGCCCAAAAGGCCAGGTTTGTACAGTCCTTGCTCCCCCTTCTCTAGAGGCAACGCCGATTCCAAGAAGCGTTCATCGATCCCAGCGGAAACGATCGGGCGTCCGCCTGAAGTGGTTGGCAAGGCTGCGGATCGCGAGGTCGATTCAGCGCGGGGGGAAGCATCCGTCGTTTTGTCCAGGGAGCCGTTATCGCGCACTGGTTTCAAGTTTTGCTTGGCATCGGCCATCAACTTGGCGATCTCGTCTCTCGCCAGCGGTCCACGCAGATAGGAGAGCGCGAATCGCGTTTGGAAAATCGTCGGCGCGTCGTCATGCACATTGTTCATCAAGAAGACGCGATTGCCGACTGCCGAGAGCATGCGATCCATGCTGGCACGATCGAATGCAGTCCCTTGTTGCAACGATGCTCCCTGTAGCCCCTCGAGAACACGATCCTTGTCTCGTTGCGTTTGCAAACGACCAAGAAACCAAGTCCCCATATTCGAAAGTCCTTTGTAGTCCAGGTCGACCGGATTTTGTGTCGCGAGGACCACCCCCAAGCCAAAGGCCC
>JALOQW010000004.1 GCA_025459275.1 Pirellula sp. | reverse complement strand
TCCGACTCAGGAAGCAGCTCATCTCTTGGCGGAATCATTCCTGGAATTGCCAATCGATGACGAGGTGGTCCAATCCATATCATCCTTTCGAGGGACGCTGGAGCTGGCGGTTGGCAAGTTAGCGTCGTGGCTGTCGGAACTGGTTCGTCGATCTTCCTCAGGCTTGGATGAGCAAGGCGAGCTCCTCATCCATGCACTGGCGGCACAGCGAGCCGCGCAACTCTACGTCCGATTCCGAAAGTATCGCTTCCATCGGTCCCAAGGGGTGTTATTGCAGGTCCTTTTTGCGAGTCGAGTTCCAACCGCGGTTTCGCTTGGCGTGGACCTGCTCGTCGAGCAGCCACCATTCGAGTGGTCGGACTCGAGCCTTGCTCTCAGTGCATTGATGCAATCTCCTCACCAACGAGTCGAGGATGTTTTTCCGAGGATCCTCGATGCAACGAGTCCTGCGGTCCTCGCACCTGCCTTGGATATCGCAAATCATTTGTGCCGCGAAAAGGGAGTGTATCCCCATCCTGCAGCACCACGTTTTGATGCGTTGTTGTCCCTTTTAGGGGCAGTCACGCAGCAATTAGCTTCGTTAGAAGAGAATCCCGGCAGATACTCGGATCGTGTCAGCGAAATCCAGCGAATGCTTTTTGATGGCGTCTCTTTGGCAGTGTCGCTTTGCCATTTTTTTGCTCTCCAAGGGGACGTTCGAGCCATTGGAAAACTTACGCAAGCGCTCGATCTGGGGCATCGTCGAATCAAAGCGGAGGCTGCATTTGCGCTCGCGCGACTTGGAGAAGACCGTGCGGTGGACCTTCTTTTGCAGTTGATGCAAGATGATGCAAGCCGACCGCGGGTGATGCAATACGCCAAAGAACTTGGGATCGAAGAACGGATCGAGCCTGAATGGTGCACCCCTTTGGCTCACGCCAAATCCCAACTCGCTCTTTGGTTGAGCCAGCCGGAACAGTTCTCTCTAGCTCCGCAGCATATCGAGCTTGTTGAGCATCGCACGTTACCGTGGCCAGGGATGGATCAGCCACAAGACTGCTTTCTACTTCGATTCGAGTATGCGCTAGGAAATGCACACTTAACCAGCATCGGATTTGCTGGACCTTATGCTTTCGCTTTTCCATTCGAGACGAGCGGCCTGACGAACGATGAGCTTTTCAGCATGTTCATGGCTCAAGATATCGAGGATCCCAACGAAGTCTCAGCCGAGTGGGGAACGCAGAATTCCGATCAACAGCATCATGTCGAAGCATGGTTGGAACGGCTTGAAGAAGTCGGTTACCAAGCGTTGGTAGTGAAGAGGTCCCTAGAATTCCTTGGGAGATCGGCTGTCGTTGCCCATGCGATGAACCAGCAAGGTCAGGAAGTCTGCATTCTGGTGGACTCAGAAGAGTGGCTTGCCTGCGATCGATCAGTCACCTCGGTAGACTATCTTCGAGCCAAGTGGAAAGGTCGACTCGCTCGAGAGGCACTGAATCTGTAGATTGGATTGGTTGCTGATTGCTTTTTTTAAATGAAACAAGGTGGTAGTCCTGCGACCACCACCTTGTTATTGCTTGTTCAACAGCAACGACCTGAGTCGTGCGCTAAATTACTCTAGAGCCGACGACTGTGCGCCAGCGTCGTTTTCAGTCGCTGCATTCGCTCCGCCATCTGGATTCGTATTCTTTGCTGCAGGTGATTCAGCGGGCCTAGGAGCTGGGATCGCCCCACCCCCGGAACTGCCGCCACACCCGATGGCGCTGCCTAGGCAGACAACCATCAAACAAATCACCGATACGCGGTACTTCATCATAAATACTCCTGGAATTTCCAAATTCGATTATCCTTTACTCCTCAAGTGTAGCGATTTGACCGTCACGCATACCACCGAGAACAAACCACAACCGTGATTCCATAGAGAAGGGTACGAGTCGCACCGAGTTGTCGGCGAACGACATGTGCAATCCAGACCCGTGCAAGCTGTGGAACTTTCTTGGATTACCGTACTGAGTCGCAGCAAATCCTCCATTGTTGAAAACCGGATCGTTCGGGTTATTCGCAATGGCTGGATTTGGAATCATGAATCGGGTCAACTGTCCCGTCGCCGGCAACCACCACCACGAACCTGTTCGTCCCGTGTTCGTCGCAGGGTTCCGCCACTGACCAGTAACTTCACCAAAGAAGAACGTGTTGGACGCTCCGTCCGTGAAATCTCGCAATCGAGTCTTGCTACGGATGGTGAAAGGTCCTTGAAGATCGTCAACAGTCAAGCCAGCGGTGGCACCCAAGTTGGCGCCCGTAGGTGCAGGCGGATCGAGGAAGGTGCTCCCCGTGCGACCCGAACGACCCTGGTTACCCATGTAATTGGTCTTACCGACCGTTCGGTGGAAATCAGCGCTGAACGGACTGACCGCGTACAGATAGTGCACT
This sequence comes from Pirellula sp., assembly GCA_025459275.1. GTDB lineage: Bacteria > Planctomycetota > Planctomycetia > Pirellulales > Pirellulaceae > JBKCUI01. Next base: position 29,748 of record JALOQW010000004.1, on the reverse strand, counting down.
GCGTTCGCCGTAATGGCGCTGGTTGCACCGCTTTGATGGATGTACGAGGTGTACAACCCTTGATCCGCAATATCCGATGGGCAAAGCAAAATCGGGAGCGAATTTTGGGCTGCGGTCCACACAGGGCCATTACCCCACCAATAGATGTTTCTCACCTGCTGATCCGATCCCGAAGGAAAGGGCGTGCCAGGCAAACCAGCTGACAGGTCCCAGCCGCTAATGTCTGGATTCAAGTTCAGATTGGCTTCGATCACCCGGTAAATTGCGTTCAGTTCCAAATAAGGAAGCAAATGCGTCAGGTGACCAACACCATTGTGGGCATTGGGTTGATAGCCCAGCGGGTCTGGCGTCTGGTTGATGAATCCACCTGCGTAACGGTCTGGGAACATCACCCCAGGAGGCAAACGCTTGTAAGCGCTCTCAAAATTAAGAGCAGCCAATCCGACTTCACGGACATTTTTGGAACAAGTCATGCGGCGGGCAGCTTCCCGCGCCGACTGAACTGCTGGCAGGAGAAGTCCTACCAGGATGCCGATGATGGCGATAACCACCAGGAGCTCAACCAGGGTAAAACCCCCTCGTCGAGCAAGAAGACTCTTCGACATAACAAAAACCCTTCGACAGAATAAAAAGGAAAAAAACGTATTCCCCTCTTCAGGGGCAAAAATCTGTTGTGAGACCATATTTAGGGAAGGTAAATCGCTGTCTCACTATCTGCCGCAACGCCTGCAACAAAGCATCGCGGCGGATGACTTTGCGCGGGGGTGTGTGGTGGGTGCGTAACCAAACCACCTATATCAAAGACTTTAGAGGTGGCTTTGTCAACCATTTTCTTGATCAAATCTTTATGCTTCGCAACCCAAAACCGTCCATTTTTAGGCTTGAAGTCCGAGTGAAGTTCCGATAACGCTGGGGATCTTGGAGTTTGACGCCGCCAAGAACCTCCCCCCTCCTGCAGCGATCGGCCAAAAAAAATTTCAAAATTCCAAATCCGCGTTCGTAACGGCCTCGGTTATCCCCATAGATGCAATACGGTTGCGCTTACCGCCCTTCTTGGAACCAGGGGCAAAGCCACTTTCGGAGCCATACGAGCCCAAACTCAGCCACCAGGCCGAGAATGCCTAGGACGAACAGGTAAACGAAGATGACGTTGAAGTTCAGGAGCTTGTACTGCATTCGGATTTGACATCCGACCCCCGGCTCCCCCATCGAATACTCCGCGGCGAGCAAGTAGATCATGGCCGGACCAATCTGGGAGCGAATGCAGTCCAAAAAGTTGGGGAGGATCTGCTTCCAGATGACCTCATAGATGACTTCGATCTCTGACGCCCCAAGGGTATAAGCCTTGCTGATAGCCTCATCGGTGACGTTATCACGGACGGCCTGAAAAATGGCTTGCGCCATCGAAAAGAAGACTCCCAACGCCACCATCAGCACGTACATTCGGAATCCGATTCCGGCGACCGCAAAGTAGAGTGGCATGATCGCGGTTGGGGGAACCTTGGACATAAACATGATCACTGGGCTCAAGGGGGCCTCGATCCATCGGTAGGCTCCCATCAGGACTCCCACAAGGACCGACGCCAGAATGCCGATGCCGAGCCCCATCGCCAAACGCCAGAGGGTAGCTCCGATATCGTTCCAGAACATCGGAGGTTTGGGATTCTCTGCCGTGCCTTGGACTTGGAAGACGCGTTGCACTCCTTCTGCCAGCTTGGCGAACGAAGGGATCGTGGTCTGCTTGGGATTGATCGCAGTCTGTCGAAGCGACAGCCATTCATAGGCGATCAGCAGCACGATGACGCCACCGACCGCCATAGCGACAAACAACCATTTGGGCAGATCGCGTCGTATCATGGGTTACTTCTTTTGGGCTTCGACGTACGACTTGAGATAGGACGTATCGAAGTCCATGACCCCTTGGCCTGTGCCGAATGACAAAGCAATCGGCTGAGGTGTCATGCCGTAAGTCACGCAGAACTTGCTGACGATGGGCATCGTCTCCTTTTGAAAGGCATCGCTGGAAAAGAGCCGTACTGCATCGTTGGGATCGGAATAGAATCGCGTTTGCTTGACGATGGTTTTCATGTCGTCGAGTTCCAATTTGGCGAAGCGTGCTCCGATGCCGATCAACGTCGCATCGGACGTCTTGGGATCCGACATGCGCTGGTTCATGGCATAGAAGGTTTCCAACACCGCCATGGCGAACTCCTTGCCGCCAGCCTTGTCGAGCGAATCTTTGCCAACCACGACCATGTCGATGATTTCCTCGGGGATCGATTCCGAACTGAAGAGGACCTTGGCATCGCTTCGGCTGCGCAGCGATTGCATCACGAACGGGTTCCATACCATGATGGAGGGTACATCGGGGTCCTTGCCCTGGAAGGCTTGGGCAGCTTGTTCCGGATCCATCTGGCTGAAGGGGAAATCAGCGGTCTTCTTTCCGAGTTTCTCGAGGCATCGATCGAAGCAATACTGAGAAACACTCTTCTCGAGTCCTCGAGTGATTTTCCCTTGCAGTCCCTCGATCGAATCAATCCCTGCCGTGATGCAGGCATCCGCTCCGGCGCTGGTCGAGGTAGGCATGATGGCGACGGAGTTGCGGGAGCCGGCAGCCCCGAGGATGTCGATGTTGGTGATGCAGACGGCATCGGCTTGCGAGTTGCCGTACAGGGTGATGCATTGGTCGTAACTGGCGAGCAGCAGCTCGATGTCGACGTTGTACTTCTTCTCGATCGAGCCTTGCGCGCCGGCTTTGCCGTCGATCAATCCCACTTCGTCGGCGACTCCGAAAATGCTCCATGACGGATATTCGCTCCATGCCAACGTGAATTTGGCGGGAGCAGATGAACCCGAGCTGGCACCACCAGCTGCGGTCTTTGAAGGGGAGGCGTTTGCCCCTCCTGGAGTCGCGGTTGGTTTGCTGTCCGTGCAGCCGCACAACCCGAGACCGATGGCGAGCCAGCTCGCGACACACAACCTCAACATACGATGGCTTTTCATAACGAATGTCCTCACTTCAAAAAGGGGATCGAACGGGTCTTACGATTGCGGGGTTCAAGCTTCTGGAATCTTGGCATCGGCCACCGAGGGTTCGCTTGATTTCTTCTCTTGCGTCAAGCCAATGAGAGCATCGAACTCATCATCGGCTGCCGTTTTTTGTGCGTACTCAAGAAACTCCGATTCAGCGCGTTTCGAATCCATACCCGCCAATTCTCGAGAAACACGTGCGTTCGCCGATGCTTTCTGCCGCAGGTCTCGCAGTCGTTGCAATTCTTCTGAGGTCTTGTCATTGGAGATTCCATTGACCATATCGGCGATTTGTTTCTCTTCGGTTGCGGAGAGTACATCGGCGACGGCATCGTGCTTTTCTTCTTTGATCTTCTCCAGTTCGCGCATCAAGGTTTGGATTTGGTTCTTGTGACCATTGACGTTTTGGACCAATTGCTTGAGATCATCCTCGAGCTCGGTAGCACGTTGCTGTTTTTCGGCCAGCGTGCTCGAAAAATCCTTGAAGGCGGATTGGCACTTGGCGTATTCGGGGTCATTCTTTACCGCGACGACATCACCGTTGTATTTATCGACCAGCTGTTTGGCTCGGGCTGCTGCACCGGACTTCAGTTTCTCAAGCTTCTCCACCTCTTCGGTGATCGATCGGAGTTTGGCTTTTTTGCTCTCTTCCTGCGCGATCATGGCGCTGATGGCGTCTTTGTATTGATTCAGCCGCGATTTCTTTTCCTGAATGATGCGGTCATAGTTCGCAGAGATGACCGTTGGGTTGGCGCTGAGCGCATCGGCAGCCGCGTCAATCTTGCCGGTAAACAAGTATTTGATTGCACGAAAAAAACGGCCTAACGCATTGAACATGAAAAGGAACTCCTCTCGGTTATTTCAAAACAAGGTAACAGTTCGACTCTAATCAATCTTTGAGAAACGATTCGTAATCAGGAGAGCTTTCCAGCTCTTTCATCCTTTCCTCGGAACGCTTGGCAGCCTCTATGGATGCCGCGAGGTCCCGCTGTAGGGTGTCCATGTCCCGTTCCTGGTTCTTGTCGACGAAACCACGAAATGTGGCAACGGCTTCTCGCAAGTGCTCGGTGCTTTCATAGGCTTCCATCAAAAAACGCTCTCGTTGTTCTAAAGCCTCGCGCCGTGCAGGACCAGACACTTGCTGGGCCAAGTCGTACATCTTCAAGGATTGTTCGAGTTGTTCGATGGCGGCCCAAAACAGCTGTCTCGCCTGTTTGACAATCTCCATGCTGCGAAGCTGGATTCCTGGGGTTTGCGCGACCCGCTCGATCTCGGCCCGATTGGTTCGGAGCAGCATCAAATAATCTTCCGTTCTCGGATCGCGATCGGCACGAAGTCGCACAGCCAATTGGTCGAGTCGCTGTTCTTCCTGTCGAATCTGCTCCATCACTTGATCGCGCATGGCTTTCTCCGTGATGGAGTCGAGTTGGAAAATGAATCGAGTCGCAAACCATCCGATCCCTGCCAACACGCCGACTAATCCAGCCGCGTTCAGCCAACCGATGCCACCGACCGCCCAAGACATGAGCCATGCCGTGGCACCGCCTACGATCGGAAGAACGACCGAAGGGGCAACGAACAACTCGTTCATGATTCGCTTGCGCAGATCGTCCAATGCAGTGGGTCCCGTAACAATCGAAAATGTTCAAAACGGCATTTGTCCTACGACAAAAGTCACTCGCGTCTGCCCCGTGATCTCTCCGGTGACCACGCGCATGCGTTCCGATGGTATCCCCAACGATAGCAGATACTTCAGTGCCGCTTGTCCACGTTGTTCTGCAAGTTGGATATTGGCTTGCATGTCACCCGCCTGCGACGCGTTGCCCCGAATGATCAAATAGTATTGCGGCCATGCTTGCAACTTCTGAAACAAATCGTCTAACGTCCGTTTGCTTTGATCCGACAAATTCGAGCTGCCTCGTAGGAAGACCAATTCCGGAACACTCAACGTTCCTACCGTGACCAAACGATCCCATTCTGCGTCGCTCAAGGCCTTCAGCTTTGCTTCTACTCGCACCGCTTCGGAAGCCAACCCGGGATGGAAATTGCGAGACTGAAGATTTTCGATCGGCCGATCGAAAAAGTAACGGTTGAACTTCTCATTGACGCTGCTTTCCGAGATCGATCCTGACTTGGACAAGACCCCGGCAATCCGAGTCAACATATCTTCGATATGAACCACAGCCCCGGCTCGTTTGCCGAAATGGGCAAAGTTCTCTTGGGTGTTCTTCCACTGAATCCCTGCAACCAATCGTTGGGCTTGCTCCTGCGTCAGTTCCTGCTTGGTTTGCTTGGCATCCTGTAAGAGCAATTGAATCAGGGCCTGGTCATCCCGGTAAGCGTACAGAGCAGTGAAGTAGGCTTCGAGCACCGATTCGACGACCGGCCCATTTTTGAGCAAATAATCCCGACTCACAACTAAGCTATCGACGATGTATCCAGTGAATCGCGAGCTGTCGACCAGCACATGCAACTGATCATTGCCTAGTATCTGGCTTACGTAAGGCTCCCAAGTGACATAGACATCGTTGGTCGTAGGAGCCGCCGCGCGATATCGAGCCATCAACTCTTCAGGGGAATGCATCGTTTCGATGGAGTTCGCACCGAGCCGATCCAAATCGAAGTCCTGCATCACCACGCGCGCCAAAGTCTCGCTCGGCGAATCACCGACCAAAACAAATCGCACGTCCGGTTGATTCAATCGATCGACGTCGGGAAACTTGCTCTTGTAAGCCACCATGGCGTCCGCGCCTCGCGTTTCGTCGATGATGGCAACGATGGTGGCTGCGGGATAATCCATCTTGGAAAAGGTCTTCAAGAGGGCATCGATGGGAAAGGCTGCGAACTGCAACGATCCTTGCTCCAGGTCTGCAGCGCGCTTGGCATAGTTCGCTCCGTCATCGATGTTCTTGATCCGAATCCCACGATCAGCAAGCTGCTTGCGAAACTCCTCGCTCCGCAAGACGGCGTAACCCGAAAAGCTGTCCAGCCCAAGCTGAAGCTCGTGCAAATAGCGACTGGTGCCTGATGTCTTGGCAACATCCCGAGCCACCTGCTCCTTGGCTTGCTCCTCCTGCTGCTGGGTCCGGGCAGGGAAAATCACCAAACGCCAAACCGCAACTCCGATCCCGAAGAGGAGGAGCCATACGATAGCGACGAGGACGACTTTACCTTTGGTCACGATAATGGTCGGATTGGAGGAATGGTCGGAATGGACGAATGATCGGATCGGACGGAGGTTGTTGAGCGAAACTTGTCCTTTGTAAAGGCGTTTTTGGCCTCGACTCATCGGCCGAGAACGGCTGCCGTTCAGGCGCACATTCTTGGTACGCCCCTTGGCATCATCACGACCTCCACGTGGCGTATGGTACCATGAAGGTCGCCGGTTTTGGATTCCTGCTGTGTTAGGAACTGCTGATGATTGAAGTGACTGATGATTGAAGTAGACCTGGTGGATACGATTCCGCGACTCCCGCCTCGCCCCGAGAACGCGCACAAGGGCCTATTCGGTCACGCTTTGCTGGTGGGAGGCTCGCGAGGCATGACCGGCGCGATCGTTTTGGCAGGACACGGCGCTTTGCGAGCAGGTGCAGGATTGGTAACGATCGCAACCCCTACGGACTGCCAGGATATCGTTGCGGCGAGCCTGCCGTGCGCAATGACCATGGGGCTCGATCTCTCGCTTTCGGTTCATAACCTTCAGAAATATGTCCTGGCCATTGGACCCGGATTGGGCCAAAGGGCCGAAACCCAGGCCAAAGTGCGCGAATGGTACGCCGAATGGCAAGGACCCGCCGTCTTGGATGCCGACGCGCTGAATGCCTTGGCCACGACCGATTGGCAAACGATTCGAACTCATGGCCCCCGAGTCTTGACCCCTCACCCAGGGGAATGGTCGCGGTTGTCCGGAATCCCTGCCTCGGAGCGCGAACTGCAAAGGGACCGAGCGATCGAAATCGCGCGACAAAACCAACTGATTATCGTTTTGAAGGGGCAGCAATCCCTAGTCACCGACGGTTCGCGTCTGTTCGTCAACTCGACGGGCAATCCAAGCATGGCCGTCGGGGGAAGTGGCGACGTTCTCACCGGGATCCTTGCAGGATTGATCTGCCAAAAACTCAACGCGTTCGATGCAGCCGTCCTGGGGGTCTATTTGCACGGTCGCGCAGGGGATATCGCGCATCGAGATCTGGGCACCCCCAGCACCCTTCCCACCGATCTTCTCGAACGACTGCCCGACGCCTTCCGAAGTCTGAACTAAGGCTCTACTCCTTCAAAAAGACGGGAACCTATGCGAACCAATGTCGCTCCCTCTGCGATGGCGGATGCAAAATCATGGCTCATTCCCATCGATAGCTCCGACATCTCCAATCCAAATCGGTCATTCCAGGCTTCACACCTCTCTCGGAGCGACGCAAACTCGCGCCGGGCTTGCGATGCATCCGCATCCAGCGAGCTCATCCCCATCAAACCCAGCAATCGGATCCGATCGCGCCATCCCTCGTCCGCGGCATACCGTTCCAACCAAACCTCCGCATCCACAGGCTGCATCCCCGTTTTTGTGCCATCCTGCGTGATATTGATCTCCAAAAGTACCGAAACACGCACCCCGAGTTCCGACGCATCCCGCTCGATCTGCTCGCTCAAACGCTGCGAATCCAGAGAATGCATCAGGTGCAGGAACGGGAGCGTGCGTCGAACTTTGTTCCGCTGCAAGTGCCCGATCAAATGCCATCGGACAAGAGCCGGAACCTGCGAGGCTTTGTCCCAAAGACTCTGAGGCCGACTCTCTCCCAAATCCAAACAACCAGCTTCGACCAAGGCCAGCGTCTCCGATACCCCGACATACTTTGTGACCGCCACGACTCGCACCGAACCCGAGGCACGCCCCGCCGACGACTCCGCTGCGGCCACTTCCGTCAACACTTGCCGGTAATTCTCACGAATCCGCTCCGTTCGCACCACGTTTGCATTCATTTCAGAAAGGTAACGAAAATGTTTTCGCAATCGGATTGCATCTGGATGGGTTCTCGGTACGATAGAGGGTCCTCAGTGACGGAGTCTCAGCAATTGAGTCTCGGCGACTGAGTATTGTTGACTAGATATAAGATTGGAGTGGATGGAATGCGTGATTGGAAGGATCGATTGGGAATTTTTGCGTCGGCAGCTTGTGCAGTCCATTGCGCTGCGACACCTGTTCTCGTCGCGACCCTTCCTACGCTCAAGTTCACGGAATGGATGGCTGCTCCGGAGTTCCATCAAGTGGCGGCGGTCGTGTGTTGCTCGCTAGTTGCGTTGGCCATTCTCCCGACCGTCTTTCGTTTTCGGGATCTGCGCATTCTGACTCTCGCAAGCTCCGGTCTCGGATTGATCCTGACAGCCGCTTTTGTTTTGCCCGGCGACTGTTGTTCCCTCGATTGCTGCTCCCCAGACAGTTCGGTGAGTCATTTGCAAGACGATGATCAAGCTCATGGTCATCACGCACATCACGATCACGCACATCACGATCACGCACATCACGATCATTCGCATGCGAGCAAACCATCGGACGAACAGTCGAACAAGGAAACTCCGGATTTGCTGATGGCAGGGATCGGCACATTCCAACCTTGGATGACTCCCATCGGTGGCTTGCTATTGATTATGGCCCACGTCCTCAATCTTAAGCGACGCTGGATGGCTCCATGCATCAAGCAGAATTGCTGCGCAGGGGCGGAGAGTGATGAAGCGATCCCCCAGAACGTGATCCCTTTAACGGGCGATTGCGTTGATGGCGCTTCTAATTTGGCTCGCGCGTCATAGATGGGTTATCTCGTTACTTTGTGACTTGAACCAACCCGAGTCTTAAGCCTGCCTGCGTCGACGCGTCGAGGAAAGAACATCCCAGGCGTACCACTCGAAGTAGAGAAGGATGATAGGAAACACGTAAATCGAATACTGCGAGATTTGCTCGATCAAAGGAACGGTTTGATAACGCGCTTCCAAGACAGATGCCAATCCAAATACCATACCGGCGTTGATTGCAAGTAGCAAAACGCTGATGAGGACAACTCCGAAAACGTAAGCGGATAACTTCCACACCGCTTTGGCTTCCTGGTTCCGGTCGGAATCGCGTTCTCGATTCATTGTGCGTTCATACTCTTTCTTGATCCTTGAAGATCAGGACTCGTCGTCTTGGCTGAAATCCCCTTCGAAGCCGAGGTGCGTGATATCGCTAACGCGGCCGGCGAGGATCCCATACTGATTGGCAATAAAGAAAAGGCCGAACGGGATTGCCAATCCCAGCAGCGCCGACGTCATCGGAGTCGTGATCACAGCGATTCCAAAAAGGATGAAGAGGCAAGCAATCATGATTGCCGTCTGAAAGTACATAGCCCCCCAAGCGTCGGGCCTTGCGCTGATCGAACCGAAGACCGCTTTAGAGAACGGCTCCGTAACTCGGTTGTTGTCGATCATGCTTAGGAGTACGAACGGTGTCAGTCCCCAAATCGAGCCCAGGACCAAGATCTCTCGGACGATGGGAACCACACCGACCCACGACAAAAGCGTTGCGAGGATTCCTCCTGGCACGGCGGCGATCGCGATCGCAGAGAGCACCATACTGAGTTCGCTCATCGCATCTCCGAATCTCCCGAAGGGCCATTCATCAACCCTGCTCTTGCGATCGGCTGCCATCGGCAAGATGACCATGCAACACATCAAAATAGAGACCAGAATGGGAACGCCGAAAATTGCGAACAGAATGGCTCGTAGGATCCAAATCTGGACCAGTGGCATTTCCATGCTCCCGACGGCATGGAGCGCATAGAAGCATGCCGCCGCAAAAATCCCCAGCAACACCGCCAGGAACACGATTCCTGGATCCCTCAGAAATCCGAAGATCATGGAAAGCCATCGCCGCGAATCAAAGGCGACGGCTACGGATTCAATCTCCTGCCGCTCTCGGTCCGCCTCGATGGCCGCCTTGTCCAAGATTTCTTTGGTCTTGATCGCATCACCGGTTTGGGTGCGAGGATTCGTGCTTTCGACCGGTGCAAGTCGCACATCAGCCACAGCGTCATCGATGACGATCTTGGGCATCTTCTTCTTGACCGGTGGTGACGGAACGCTGAACTCCGAATGACAGTCTGGGCAACGCGTCATCGAACCGACGCGTGAAGCGGACGCGTACAGTAGCGTGCCGCAGACTTTGCACGGAAACGAGAATTCCTCGTCGACAGGAGGCTTGAAGTATTCGTTCAAGGCCGCGTCGTCTCGAGCAAGTTGTTCCTGCGACAACCTCTCGATCGCAGCTCCCAACGAAGCCGGCCCCGAATCCTTGTCGGCTGCAGGCACAGCAGGCGATGCCGTATGGGCTGCAGTCAACGGCGCCAAGTCGGGCAAGTCATCGTCGAACAGGCTTGCTCCTGGTTTCGGAGAACTCACTGGCTCTGGTTCTGGAGAAGGGGTTGGACGTGTTGCCAGTTGGGCAGAGGCTGTGCCACTAGTCGAGCCATCCCAGTCGAGCCAAGAGTCAGCGTCCGCTTGTGCCGATTGCGGCTCAGGCACCAAGACCTTGGCTTGGCAACCAGGACACATGACCCTCTTCCCAACCAATGACGGGGGAGCCTTGAGACGCTTGTTGCATTGCGGGCAGGTAAAGCTCAATGACTCATTCGGATGATTGGACAACTTCGGCAACTCCCTCAAACGTGAATCAGTGTAGCCGAGGCTTCAGTTTTGCAAATTCATTCCACCGCTGGTTGCCGGTCTCCATCGACCAGCGGTCGCGATGCAGAATGACCCGGTACATGAAATGAAGGGACTCATTGGCGGGCAAGGTATAGCCTCCAGAGTGCGGAGGATCTTGCCTCCCTGACTCGGTTTGGGTTCGATTGGGCAAAAAGTCTTTAATCCCAAAGGGGTTGTGTGCGAAGAGGCCGTACGTTCGTGCATGCCAAAGCCCCTGACTGCGAAAGCTCTCAGGGTGAACCAGCATAGCGATTCCATAGAGATCCTTTCCTCCCGGAACCGTTGGACCAGAGTAGTCGACCCACCGCGCGGACTTGCCCCAAACATCACCGCCACGATCGCCGGAACTGCTCAGCATTTCACCAGCGGGACGATCTGCTCGCATCGATTCGGGGACACGGATGGCAAACATACCTTCCTTTGTATCGCCGAAATGGACTTGTTTTCCTGCTGTGGGGCTCTTGAGTACGTACTCACAATCGATGACGTGCTCTCCTCCCTCGATACGAAACGTATAGCAGCAAGTTTCCTTGAGGATGGTCGTCGGTTCTTGGCTGTCTTTCATCGGGGACAGCCACTCGTGCTCGGCAACGATAAAGGCATCGGAACTGGAGGCTCCTTTGTCGACAACGCGTCGATGCGCGACGACACCTCTTCCCTTTCCTTCGGCCCACCAATCCCAATCATCGACCTCTCCAAAGGTCATCCAAAGCCCACGATGATGCGGGTGATCATGTTCTTCCCTTTCGACGGTGTCATCGAGGGGATAACTTCGAGTCATCTTCTGTTGATCAGGCCCCAGAATGGGCCACAGGACCGGCTTGGAGCCCGATCGGAACCGATAGGAAGTCAGCAGCTGACCATCATGCAAAACATCGATGCGATCGGTGTGCTCTTCCAGCGAGAACTGCGCCCACGATGAACCGACGGTCGTGAAGCAAAGAAGGAACAGAGCCAAGGGGGAATATACCAAGCGGAAGCAAGGGAATGGGTGCATGATGGATTTTTGTTACAAGATCAAGGTCATCTCGGGCTGTCTCGCGGAGTGAATGCGTTACTATATACGACAAGGGTCATTTCTAGGACCTCGCGGTTCCCTCGTCCAACATACTTCAACGCCAATGCTGGGAAGAGCATCCGTGTCGAACAATCGGTGGAAAACTTGTTGGCTGGTTGCAGGAATCCTGTTTCTCGCTGTCGGCGGGCTGTCACTTCCTGTTCCATTGCATGCAGAGCAACCCCCGTTTTCCGTTCCCGATGGGTTCGTGGTCCAACGCGTTGCGGACGATCGACTCGCGCACGATTGCTTTTGCATGACGATCGACGCGGGAGGAAGGCCTGTCGTTTCCGGTCCTGGATACCTTCGGACCTTGGTGGACGAAGATGCTGATGGCGTCTTCGATCGAGGTGTGGAGTGGACGCGTGAAGTCAAACAAGGGGCTCAGGGGCTTTGGTCCGAAGGAAGAACGCTGTATTGGGTTTCGGACGGAGGATTGTGGCGATCCGATGACACAGACGGTGACTTGGTGGCCAATGCGCGAGCTCAGCGTGTTTTGGAGTTGCCGACAGGGGGCGAACATGACGCGCATGCCATCCGTCGAGGACCGGACGGCCACTGGTACCTGATCGTCGGCAACTTTGCAGCCAACGTAGGAAGGATTGCGAACGATCCCAACGCAGCCATTGTCCGTCCCCGTGCCGGCACGCTCTGGCGCATCAGCCCCGACTTTTCGCGTCGAGGAGTATGGGCCCATGGTCTGCGCAACTGTTACGACTTTGACTTTCTACCAGATGGACAAATCGCAACGTACGACAGCGATGACGAGCGCGAGGCGACGTTGCCTTGGTATCGCCCGACCCGCGTTTTTGTGTTGGGACCGGGATCGGATGCCGGTTGGTGCGGAGCCGCATGGAAGGATGACGACTACCGAGTGACGATGCCGATGGTCCTGGCCCGATTAGGACGAGGATCGCCCACGGGCGTTGCTGTCTACGAGCATGATGCGTTCCCGGAGAAGTATCGGGATGCAGTCTTCGTATTGGACTGGACATTCGGTCGAGTGATCACCATCTTCCCATCCGAGAACCTCGATCCCGAGCAACGCATCCCGGACAGGATTCCTTCCGAAGTCTTCATGGAGCCGAGTGGGACCGCCGGTTTCGCCCCGACCTCGATCTGCGTCGCACCCGACGGCAGCTTGTTGGTATGCGTCGGTGGGCGTGGCACGATGGGCGCTGTTTATCGCGTTGCTTATGCACCCGAAGATCCTTCCCTTCCATCGCCTGCGGGTGATCCATCCCCCGGCTGCTTCTCGAAAGCGGTCGAGATGAAACTGCTTTCTACCGAGGAGGCGACAACGCTTGAGTCTGTCGTCAAGTCGCCCGCTCCGTGGAGCGCCTGGTCGGTCGCCCTTTGGCATCCTCAAGCGACGCCGAAAGTACGCCGACATTTAGCCGACTTGGCCTTGGGCAAAATCCCGATCGATGGGCCAGTAGACGTTTCCGAAAAGGCGATTTTGCGCGCAGCCCAGATGTTGACACATCTCGGTGAGAGAATACCTGCGGAACGATTGCAGTCGTCGGCCTCCTCTCCGATACCCGCGGTGCGCGTTTCCGCATGGTGGTTGGCTGGCCGGCAAAGCTCGAACCCTCAGGAGGATGCCAAGCTGCAACGTGGGATGCGTTGGTCCAATCGGGGTGAAGCCGATGGTACGCGATGGGAGACGCACCTAGGGTCCGACGAAGATCGATTGTGCTGGGAAGCGATGGGACTGAAGCGATGGCCCATGAATACAGCGCAGCCCCCACAATTGGACTCCAGTCCTTCCGGGAACTCGCTACGGCGTACGTGGCTTTGGGCTGCAGGCCGCAACACGTCCTCCTCGAATCGAAATACGTCAACTTCTCGTAATCCCTCGAAACCTTTGGACCTGCAAATCGCTGAGTTGCTGTTTGGCCCACATCGTGGTTCAGCCGACAAGTTTTTGCTCGATGCTCTGAGTCAACGATTTAGTTCGGACTTGGACGCAACCAATCCGCGAGAATTGATGGAACAATTGTGCGTGATGCAAAGTGCGCTCGGGGATCGACGCGGGGTGTTTCCTCTGCAAACCGACGCACCGGCCGATGCCAGCGATGGCTATCGAGGACTCTACACGTCTCAGCTCACCGAGTCGGCTCGCAACAACTGGGCACGATGGGCATTGTTCTTCGCGACATCGGCCAAGAAACGCGGCTGGGATGCCGTCCATGCGGAAGCGGTGCGAACCATGGCCATGATGGAACCGAGCGATCAGCAATCCATGTCGTACCTTCTGGATCAAATCACCTCCGAATCCCACCCCACATCGGACATTCACATGCTGTGCTGCCTGGCCCAGTGCACCGCACCACGAACCTCGGCCGCAACCAACAAAACAGCGAATGGATTGGCCGATATGGTTCGCAAAGTTAAAGCGAGAGGCTTGTACACAGACAACCAATGGCCTATCCGACTCAATCAACTCGTCTCGCGTCTCCTTTCCAGAGACAACAAACTCGGAGCGGCCTTCATCGACCTTCCCCAGCCTTGTTGCAATGAAGACTTAGCACTCCTGAATGCTTTGCCTCCTGCGATTCAAGACCAAGCCCGCACCAAGATCCGCAATCATTTGCAAACCGCTTCGCCGGAAGAATGGTCCGTTCCCATCATCAAGTTCGCCGTCGTCGAACCTCTGGACGAAGGACTGCGCACCGCGTTCAAGAATGCAATGCAACTCGAGTGGCTGCGATCGACATGCCTAAGTTACTTGTCTCAAAGCCCGCAGCCGGGTGAATACGAATTGTATTTGAACGCCATCGAGGATACCGATCGCTCCTTGTGGCCCGATGCCTGGCGCGGGCTCGCTCCGCTTGACGCACGTGATCCAGCTCGCGAGTTTCCCGCCCTCGCTAAACTGGTCTCAGCAACATTGAATTCGGGTGCTTCTTTCCCGCGCCAAATGGTCCTCGAACGGGCTCGCACCGTCGCCGCGCGTGGGCAACGCACTCCCGCTCCCAAGTCCGATTCCTGGACGGATTGGAGCCGATACCTTCAATCCGAACTCGATGAATCGCAATGGAACGCCCTGATCGTCCCTACCAACCAAGCCGATATCGAGAGCATTCTGAAGGCGATCGATGGATTGAAAGGGAATGCCGACCGAGGGGCCGGTATCTTCCAAGCCAAGTGCGCCTTGTGCCATGGCGGCCAATCCGCTCTCGGCCCCAGCCTTTCCGGGATTACGAAGCGATTCTCAAGAGAAGATCTGGCACGCGCGATCTATGAACCGAGCCGCGATGTTCCAGACCGATACCGAGCAGTACGAGTGCTCACCGTGGACGACGAGGTCTTGACGGGGATGGTCATCTACAACGCAGCCGATGGTGTCACCCTCCAAGCCGCCGACGGATCCATCCTGCGAATCAACCAGGACCAGATCGAGAAAAAGGCTTACAGCACCGAATCGATCATGCCCAGCGGTCTGCTGGACGATCGGACTCCGCAAGAAGTCGCCGATCTGTTTGCTTATCTCGCCACGATTCCTTGAAACGATTCCTTCACCCGAGATCAGGTGCCGAACTCTTGTCGTCGACGGCCCAGTTGCTCCTGTAGCCGCTGAACGATGCTGGTATGCATCTGCGAAACCCGGCTTTCGCTCAGATCGAGCGTCGCGCCGATTTCCTTCATCGTCAACTCTTCGTAGTAGTACAGGATGATGATCAAGCGTTCGTTGCGGTTGAGCCCCTTGGTGACCAGACGCATCAAGTCGCTCTTGCTGACGCGCCGCGTCGGATCTTCGCTCCGCTTGTCCTCGAGAACGTCGATCTCTCGAACATCCTTGTAACTGTCGGTTTCGTACCACTTCTTGTTGAGCGATACCAATCCCACCGCAGAGGCGTCGGCCTTCATCTTCTCAAGCTCATCGATCGAGATCCCCATGTATTGGGAGAGCTCGTGAGTGGTGGGAGCACGACCGTATTTCGTTTCGAGCAGCTTGGTCGCTTCGTTCAACTTGCTCGCCTTGCTTCGGACCAGACGTGGTACCCAGTCCATCGTCCGCAGTTCATCAAGCATCGCGCCGCGGATCCGCGGCACACAATACGTCTCAAATTTCACACCTCGGTCCAAATCGAATGCATCGATCGCATCCATCAAGCCGAAGATACCAGCACTGATCAAATCATCCAGCTCGACCCCTTCGGGGAGCTTGGACCTGAGGCGTTCGCCGTTGTAGCGAACCAAAGGAGTGTAGCGTTCTATCAGGGTATTCCGCAGTTCGACGTTGTTGGGGTCTGCTTTGTATTGCTTCCAGACCTCTGTCATGTCGACATTTTGTACTGCAGTTGTCGCCATCCGAACCTCCGTGCTTGATTTGGCTCACCTCTCGAAGTCCGTGCGAATTTAGACTTCGAGACTCGATTCATTGCCACCTGTTTGCAATGCCGATGGGCCCACAATCCGACAAAGGCATCTTGCCCATGCCGAATTGAGGTTCTGGCGTTGTGGTGATGAATGTCCGGGGACTCTACCGACTTGGTGTTGTCAGTTCCACATCAATTGCAGCAAGTTTTCAGGGGCAGCCTTCGCTCACTTGTCCAGATTGCCAAATCCGGTCAAGCAGTACTGCTTTCGCCGCCCGTTGGTGCCTTGAGCTGCTCGATTTGTCGACGGTATTGAGCCTCGATACTCTCACGAACCACCGCGTCAGCCATGTGTCCGATGATCCAGCCCGGGAAGGCTGCAACCACCATCGCGACCACGCTTCGCACAAGGATTGTCTCGGTATCCATGCCCACCACGAAACCCGCAATGATTTGGGTCAGCATGGCGATGCAACCGAGACAAGCCGCGAACGAGCGTCCCATCGCATTCCTCATAGGTGCCAGGTTAGTGTCCGCAATGCGAGCAAACCTTCATCGCTGCTTCCCCGTAGACCGGCGAAAATAACGACTGGAGTTCGACCGCCAAGTTTCTATCGGCGTAGACTGTGCTGACTCTGCAGCCATTACGGAAAAATTTCATGCTCGATTTGGAAAAGCCTCCGCAAGTTTTATCAAGGTTCCGCAAGTCAACAGCCCACGGAAAATCAAAGCGGAACGGCGCGAGCCGTCCGGTAAGGATCCTCATCCGCTCCGTTTCAACCCTTAAAATTTTCGGTACGATAGCGGGATTCTCTCAGGCTCCTGGATTCAAAGGATCGGATGGTTTATGGCCAAGTCGCACGCACCCGGATTCGTCAAATTGGTGGATGAGGCTCGATCACGCGTTCGAGAATGCACGATCCATGACTTGGCACAGCGCATGGAGTTAGGACCTCCACCCATCTTGATCGACGTGCGGGAGGAGAGCGAGTTCGCGGCCGGCCATGTTCCGGGTGCGATCCACCTCAGCAAAGGAATCATCGAACGCGATATTGAAGAACGGGTTCCCGATCCGCAGACCGAAATCTTTCTCATGTGCGGCGGCGGTTATCGATCGGTACTCGTCGCTGACAATCTGCGCAAGATGGGGTATTTGAACACAATCAGTGTCGATGGTGGCTGGCGAGGTTGGACGGAAGCCGGCTACCCGGTCACGAAACCAAGCTGATCGATCGAATCATGAAGATCGATCGGCTCGACCCAGACACCGCATCCACCGCGCTGCGCTGCCAGGTCCCTTGCAAGATCAACTTGTTCTTGGAAGTTCTGGGCAAGCGATCCGATGGATACCATGATCTAGACACGGTAATGCTCGCCGTGGATTTGTGCGATGAACTTACCCTGCGCGTTCGATCCGAGCCGGGTATCAAGCTGACGCTCCAAGAAACGCCCACCCTTCCATCCGATGTAGCCCCCCACGCTATTCCGACCGATGATCGGAACCTGGTCGTACGAGCGCTGAAACGGTTACAAGCTTCATTAGGGATCGAGAAGGGGGCTGACGTTACCTTGACCAAACGCATTCCGGTCCAAGCTGGCCTGGGTGGTGGCAGCGCAGATGCAGCCGCTGCCTTGGTGATCGGCAGCCTGGCATGGACGGGACAGCTTGGGATGCCCAGACTGAGCGCACTGGCAAAAGATCTCGGGAGCGATCTGAACTTTTTTCTGGAAGGTTGGAGAGACGGCCACTGGACAGCGCATTGCCTGGGACGTGGCGAGAGAGTGGAGCCGGTCGCGAACGCAAAGAGTCAATTTGTAGTGATTGCACAGCCACCAGAAGGCTGCGATACGGCGTCGATCTTCCGCGTGCTGGCCAAATGGCATGCGGATCCCGGCCATGCCTCGGAGACGATGTTGAGAAATTCCGATGAATTGCTGCAGTCCCTCGCTCTCGGACGGAGCGACCGGGTGGCACGGTTGCTGTATAATCGCTTGGAGCTTGCAGCGAGGGAGTGCAATTCATGGATCGATCGGACGGCGAGGCGGTTTGACCGTTACAATCCTCTTGGCCATTGCCTGAGCGGGAGCGGATCGGCCCGTTTTTGTTTGTGCTCCACCCGCTCGGAAGCCGAGAAGATAGCGAGTGAGCTGGAGTCATTGAACGAGTTCAAGGTATTCGTGGCATCGACATGGCGTTCGCCATCGATCCAGGATCAGGCCAAACAACTCGGATTCGGCATCTAGCCGACAAACGGCTCATCAAGGGAGTGAAGCCTTAGGCCATGGAAATTACCGAAGTTCGGATCAAGTTGATGGAGGAATCGGAAGACCGATTACGGGCCTTCTGCTCTATCACGTTGGACCATTGCTTCGTCATTCGTGACCTAAAGATCATCGAAGGGACGAATGGCCCCTTTGTAGCCATGCCCAGCCGCAAGATGTCGGCTCGATGCGGGCGCTGTGGGAGCAAGAACCATCTCCGCAGCCATTACTGCAACCAGTGTGGTTCTCGATTGCGCGGCCCCCAGGACCTCAAGGACGTGGAAGGGGGCCCGAACAAGCTCTACGCCGATATCGCGCACCCAATCAATCAAGCTTGTCGCGACATGATCCAACATGCCGTGATTCGTGAGTACGCCTTGGAGCTAGAACGTGCCAAGCAACCCGGGTACATGTCGCGCTACGACGAAGAGTACGTCGATACGACTCCTCCTGCACCCCACTTGCCACCGGCTGTCGCAACTCCTGACCAGCTTGTGAACGAGGGGTCGCCGATCGCCCGCCCCCACTTCTTGGATCCGAAACCGCAAGGGTCCCCGACCGCAGCCAATGCTCCCAAAGACCCGAAGAGATTCGGTGATGGCGTCTTTGAATAATCGGCTGTCCGTTACGGTTTGCGCTTCATTCGATTCCAATGAACTCTGGCGACGTCCCCCATGTAGCCATCCACTTTGAGATCGACGCATTTTTCGATCCACTTCTTCGCCAACTCTTCGTTCCCTACCGCGTCGTAGTACAGACCGACGTAGAGGTATCCATAGAAACGATCGTAGTCGGGACCGCGAATGTTCTTTCGGGTGGTTTCCGCTGCTTCGATGACTGCTTCGGGAGTCGTCTTGCCTTGAATCAACTCTTGAACCTGCATCATGGGAATACGCCGATCGGCACCTGAAAGTAGAATCGCTTTCTGTGCTGCCTCCACACCATCGAGCTTGGCTGCGCACAGGAAATGCCAAAACGCATTCTCAACATCGTTCGGATTCACTTCTCGATGCTCGACGAATTGATCGACCCCTTCCTGGTACTTGCCGGCGTAATAGAGAGAGATACCGCGTTGCCACAAATAGGGCTTCATACGTGGGTCGAGTTCGATGCACTTGTCGAAGTCCACGAGCGACTCCTCGACTTTACCGCTTCGAAACAACAAAGACCCTCGGATCAAATGCATCTGCGGATTGTTGGGAACGGATTGCATCGCACGATCGAGTTCCACCAGCGCGGTGTCAGTCCGTCCTTGTTGCAATGCTGCTTCGATCCGGTCGCTCCATCCATTCACATCCTCAGGCGCCGGCGGCTGAGCCCAAGGGGACGCATCCGAATTCAAAACGTAGCCTCCCCCCAGAACAACAGCGATCGCCATCAGCACCCAAAGTCGCCGCGAAGTAGCACTCTGCCTATTCTGTAAGTCCATATCAAAATTCCTTTGCAAGTGCGGATCGTGATTCGCAACGGATCGGTTACAATTCTGAAATCCTCTCGGCCGCTACAGTCCGTGAACCGCGTGTTGTGCGCGGGAATTCCTGATTGAGGCCAAAAGGAAATGATAGTCGATCCACACTCTATATTCATCTCCTGACAAGTCGATCGAGAGAACCATGCCACAATCCACCCTAATTCGTCACGCCTCCGTGGTCTTTCCCGATCACGTTGCAGAAACGCACGTGCTATTGAAAAATGGCCGTATCGCGAGTGTCGACGCAGCACCGACCTCCCCAGCCGATGAAGTGGTGGATGCCCAGGGGATGCTCCTCTTCCCAGGCTTGATCGACGACCAGGTTCATTTCCGTGAGCCCGGCCTGACTCATAAAGAAGATTTGGCCACGGCGAGTGCTGCCTGCGCTGCAGGTGGAGTTACCTCGTTTCTCGAGATGCCCAACACGAAACCCTCCGCGATCAATCAAGAGCGGATCGAAGCCAAGTACGCCATCGCTGCACAAAAAGCGATTGTGAATCATGGCTTCTACATCGGTGCTTCCAACGACAACATCGATGACTTGAAGGGAGTCACAGGAGTGCCAGGCATCAAGATCTTTATCGGTTCCAGTACCGGCGATCTTTTGGTCGATGATCAACAGGTCTTGGAGCGCATCTTCGCGGAAACGAAGGTACCGATATGTGCTCACTGTGAAGACGAAAAGACGGTACGAGAGAATCAAGCTAGCTTGGGGCTCCCCTTACGAGTTGAAGACCACTCGCGCATTCGCGATCATCGCGCCGCCGAGATCGCTACACGGCGCGCGCTCGATTTGGCATATCGTCACCAGCATCGCTTTCATGTGCTTCATGTGAGCACTGCTCAAGAGATCCCATTACTTCAAGACCATCGCGGCTTGATCACAGCCGAAGTGTGCCCTCATCACTGGTGCTTCAACATCGACGATTACGCCCGCTTGGGGTCGCTCATTCAAATGAATCCTTCGATCAAGACGGCTCACGACAACCAGGCTCTTTGGGATGCGCTGGTCACCGGCAAGATCCAAGTCGTCGCGACAGATCATGCCCCTCACACGTTGGAAGAAAAAGCTCAGCCGTACCCTCAGTCCCCAAGTGGTCTTCCGGCCGTCGAGAACTACTTTGCCTTGCTGCTCGATCGAGCGAATCGAGGACTCTGTCAATGGACGCAGATCGCGGGATGGACCAGCGACGCACCCGCCCGCATCTGGGGCATCGTTGGGAAAGGCCGAATTCAGGTCGGCTACGATGCGGATGTGGTCTTGGTCGATCCTCGACTGGAGAGGACCATCGACAATGCCAAGCAATGGACGAAGACCAAATGGTCCCCTTGGCACGGCGAAACCTTGCGTGGCTGGCCGATTCGCACGTGGTGTGGCGGCCGAACCGTCTATCAAGACGAGAAAGTGATCGCGGATCAACCAGGCAAACGCTTGACGTTCGACCACGGCCGCGGTGGATATTGGTCCACTCCGGACGGGATTGGTGTGTAAAAGAAAAGGCTGCATCCCATTCGCGAGTCCGATTCGAGCGCTCAAGCCGAGGCCTCGGGCGTGACGGACCCGCGAATGGGAAACAACCGTACAAGAACAAATGCGTATTCGGCGCCGCAACGTCACACAGAAAACAAAAAAAACCGGAACATTCTTTCAAAGAAACGGATGCACGCGGCGTGTTTTCGAGTTGTAATCGCTTACTGCTAAGCGACTTAAGTCAATAACTGCGGGAGGCTAAGAGAAAGATGGATCCACTCCAAAGACCGACGAATAGTCCTCCGAGCCTTCGCCAAACGGATCTGTTATAGATAAGAGGACATTTCGATCGAGGGCGACGCTCTGGATACAATGGGTGCATGTTTCCTACCGCGATTCCATTCCGTTCACGACCTTGGCGATTGGCTTGGTTCCTGTCCGTGGGCCTGCATGTGACGGTGACTGGAATCGCCTTGTCTTGGATGCTCTCTACCCCTTTGCCTGTCGGGCCGTCCAATTCAGAAATCCAAGTCGATGGCCGCTGGGGGCCCGCATCGGTGGATTCGCCTTCCACCTATGTCGATGCGACTACGGCCGATGTGACCAAGCTGGATGCGGGAGAAATCGATGAACGATGGGCCGATATCGTCGACGCCAGCAAGACTCGAAATGTGCTTCCCGATCCGAAGGTCAGCGATCTGTCGTCGTTCGTTCAACGTCAAATCGATCGGAGCGTAACCGATGGCCAACATCGCTCTCAACAAGAGAATGAAAATAAACTGTCGCGACTCAGTCGACGCTTGAATGAGACCAGTAAGCCGGAGCACATCGATGAGATGGCCGATTTTCTCGGTGGACTCTTGGGGCAACGTCGAACCGAACCCGTTTCCGAGGACCTGAATCCCAACGACAATCCGCCCCCATTCGATATCGATACGGCCCAATTCCATCGGGTTCGAAAGGAAATGGATGCAGCCGGAAGGAACCAGTACATCGCTACCATGATCGATGCCCATGGCATCACGACGGAAATCGAATTGGACGCGGAAACCGGACCGCAGCTGTACAAGATCATGAAAATCATTGAATCCAACCCGCTGTTGGAACGTGTTTACCGCAAGATTGTGATGGGTTTTCTCGACCAAGCCCTCAGCAAGAAAACGTCGGAATGAGTTTGAAGTACAATAATTGCTGACGTTTCGACCGATCCATCGACTAACCCATCTCACTTTGCGTTACTTCATCGAATGAGCCTTGCCAACACCACCGGCGCAACGAACGCCCAGTTATCCGATCAAGATGTCCATGCCATCGATATGCTACGCGGCAGCTATGCCCGATTGTGCAGCGAGTTAGGAAGGGTCATTGTCGGTCAGCGAGAAGTCATCGAGCAACTCGCGATTTGCTTGTTCGCTCGTCGACACGCGCTGCTGATGGGGGTTCCTGGCCTGGCCAAGACACTGCTCGTCAGCAAGATCGCGGAAACGATGTCCCTGGGTTTTAATCGCATCCAATTCACTCCTGACCTGATGCCGATGGACATCACCGGTACCGATATCCTGCAGGAGACAGCAGAAGGAAGACGCGAATTCCAGTTCATCCCAGGCCCGATTTTTGAAAACATCATTCTCGCCGATGAGATCAATCGCGCCCCTCCGAAGACACAGGCTGCGTTGCTCGAAGCCATGCAGGAACAGCGAGTCACGGTCTTGGGGAAGTCGTTCGAACTCGAGTCGCCATTCATGGTTCTCGCGACCCAGAATCCGGTGGAACAGGAAGGTACGTATCCGTTGCCCGAAGCACAGCTCGATCGCTTTATGTTCCTGGTCGAATTGGATTATCCCAACGAAGAAGAAGAGATTCAAATCGCTCGCACGACCACCGGGGACGACATGGTTCGGCTGGCCGGCGTCTTGAGTGGCGAAGAGATCATGAGCTACCAACGGCTCGTGCGACGTATTCCGGTCCCGGATCACATTTATGAGTATGCTGCCCGGCTAGTGCGTAAGACGCGCCCGCAAGGAACGACCGCTCCGGATTGGCTCAAGCCGTTCGTCTCCTGGGGCGCTGGGCCCCGCGCTGTCCAGAACCTCATCCTTGGAGCCAAGAGCCGCGCGGCATTGCAAGGGAGCTATATGGTTCGCCTTGAAGACGTCCAGTACGTCGCACGGCCCGTGTTGGTCCATCGATTGATCACGACCTTTGCTGCACAAGCTGAGGGGGTCACGGCCAAACAGATCGTTTCCCGTCTGGTCGACGAGATGCAATAGGCCATGTTTCAAGTCTCGCGTTCGTTTCTCGATCCGCAGATTCTGTCTCGATTGGCTGCCGTGCCATTGCATCCAAGGCATGCCATGCAAGGGAATGTATCCGGCAGACATGCGTCGCCTCACCGCGGTTCGAGCGTCGAGTTCGCGGAGTACCGAAAGTATGTTCCGGGCGACGACCTACGCCGTCTGGATTGGCGAGCCTATGGTCGGACCGATCGATACTACGTCAAAGAGTTCGAAGCCGACACCAACCTTCGCTGCTGCGTTGTCTTGGATACCAGCGGTTCCATGGGATTCGCATCCAAAGGGATGCTGACCAAGCTCGATTACGGTCGCCGCATCGCGGCTTCGCTAGGCTATCTCGCAGCCCAACAAGGAGATGCGGTCGGTCTGTCTCTGGTTTCCCATCAGATTGTGCAGAACATCCCTCCTCGGCGCAGCGCTGCTCATCTGAAGGTACTTTTCGATACCTTGGAAAACGCAAATACTTTAGGAGAAACTCGTCTACCGGAGATACTTGATGAACTCGCTGAAACCGTTCGTCAGCGCGCATTGGTCGTCATCATCTCTGATTTTTTTGTCGAACCTGCAGCCTTAAAACGATCGCTGGAACACTTGCGATTCCGAAAGCATGACGTGGCTGCATTTCATCTCCTGGACCAGCAAGAAGTCGACTTCGCATTCGGACGACCGGTACGATTCGTGGACATGGAAGGAAACACTTCGTTATTTGTTGAACCCAACGAGATAGCGGATCGATATCAACGCGCCCTTCAAAACTACTTGAAGGAGATGCAGAAGATCGTCTTGGAGACTGCGGTGGATTACCACCGAGTTTTGACCAGCGAGTCTTATGAACATCCGATGATGCGCTTCCTCGTTGGACGAACGCGAGCTCGAGGTGTGCGATGAGTTTCCTGCAGCCATGGATGCTGCTGGCTCTTCCGCTTGCAGCCATTCCGATTGTCATCCACTTGGTGAACCAACGTCGCTTCCAAACGGTTCCTTGGGCGGCGATGCGATTCTTGCTGGAAGCCAATCGCATGTCCAGCGGTTACACTCGGCTGAGGCAGTGGCTCATACTAGCCATGCGAACCCTGGCCGTACTCGCCTTGGTCCTATTCACCGCACGACCATTGACCAGCGGCATCATGGCACTTCTCAACGGAGAATCCGGAACGCAGGCCATCGTGATCTTGGATCGATCACCAAGCATGGGGGACCGACTTCCCAATTCGAATCGAACGCGTCTCGAATCCGCCATCGATCAGTTGTCCTCTACCTTCCAAACACTTGGAATCCAGCGCATCATTCAATTGGATGAAGCCACCGGTAAACCCGAGGAGTTTGCTTCACTCAATCAATGGCTTCGAGCGGTACCTCGCACTCCTTGGAGCGCGACCAGCGATATTCCAGGATTATTGGAACAAGCCCTGGTATACGCTAAGAACAATCCGGTCGGCAACTCGGTGGTTTGGATCGGATCGGATCTGCGAGAAGCAGATTGGCGCAGTCGAGATGGCAGATGGGCGGCGGTTCGCGATGGATTCAAGTCGCTCCCTCAAAACATTCGCTTCTCCGTGCTGGATCTTTCAAGCGATCGAACGGAGGATCGCAGTATTCGTGTCACGAACGCTCAATGCATCGATAACTCGGAAACGCCGACACTCTCCATCAGTTTTCGCATCGACCGGACGTCTGGATCCGATGCCGTTTCGATCCCAGTTGAGATTGCCATCGGCAACTCGCGGACATCCCTGGATGTCAATGCGAGTGCTTCAGGAGCCCAGGTCAACGATTATCGATTGCCATTGCCCGCCGTAGACGGTTCAGCAACGGAGGGGATTCGAGGTTGGGGATGGGTCAAGATTCCTAGCGATGGGAATCCGAGCAACGACATCAGTTACTTTGCATTTGAACAACCTCCATTGCGGCGCACCGTAATTGTCAGCAATACACCGGACCTCGTCGCCGCCATCGAATTGTGTGCGAGCATCGCTCCGCAACAAACGATTCGATGCGAATCTGAACTCGTTACTCCTTCGCAGCTCCCTTCAGTCCCACTCGATGGAGTTGCGTTGCTCGTCTGGAACGACGATCTCCCCACAGGAGATTTGCTCGAGATCGTTCAGAGCTTTGTCCATTCCGGAGGCCAGGTACTGTTGGTCCCTCCTGAAAACCCCAACGACAACGTGGCTTTTGGCTTTCAGTGGAAGGAATGGAAGGATGTCGGCGGAGTCGCTAGAGGCACTCCGACGGGCGTCGACGAAGACGCCGCCTCGAATACGAGAATCTCTCAATGGCAAAACGATTCAGAGCTTCTGGCCAACACACTCAACGGCGCCCCCTTGCCTTTAGGGCAATTGAGCATTCGTCGGCTCTGTGCCTTCGACGGACGTGCTACAGCTCTGGCAAGCATGGCTGACGGGCAGCCGATCTTGGCGGTTCTAGAAAACGATGGGCCTAGAGAGACGGCAGGCTCCATGGTGATTTGTGCCACTACTCCGTCAGATCGCGACTCCACGCTGGCAGGGGACGGCGTGGTGCTGTACGTGGCCATCCAACGAATGTTGGCTGCCGGGGCCAGACGGGCGGCCACGATCAAGCAAGGAGTGGCCGGGGTAAACCGCGACTGGGTCCAGGCGACTTCCCTGTTGATTGCAGGGGATGAAGCGGCGACCACGACGGAGTACGCCATGCATGCTGGGATCTATGATTCCAACAAGTCTTTGGTGGCTTTGGATCGCGGCCTCCGCGAAGACGAGTCTTCGACCGTCGACGAGTCGGCGTTGGGGACGATGTTTGGTGAGCTGAATTGGGCGAGAGTCGGCGTGGAGGGTAGAAGCAACGGCATCATTCAAGAAATATGGCGATGGTTCGTGATTCTCATGCTGGCAGCACTCATCCTCGAAGCACTGCTTTGTTTGCCGCGATTGCGTCGGGGCCCCGTTTTGCCTTCCACACATCGCTCTTGATTTCGTTTCGAAAAGTCGGCATGATGACCCACGGCTACCATGGAAGGTGGCTCCGAAATCGCGTCCTTTCTTCGAGGGTTCGCGCCTGAAAAACCGCATGGAATGCGTGGTTAAAGCCTATGCCTTACGTACCTTATTGGTTTGAGTCGTTTGCTGCATGGTTCCCTTGGATCGTCCCGGCCTTGTCGATCCTCAGCTTATGGATTGCCCGGCTTTGCGATGACGCCCGCGTGCGATCGAATGCCGAACGGATCTATTTCATCATGATGCTTGTTGTGGCGACCGCCACTTTGCGAACCATCCTGGCCGACGAGCCGTGCTGGTTGCTTCATACCGGTAGCCTGTGCTTAATGGTCGTTGGCGCGATCTTTCCTCAGAGTCACGCCGATGGCGCAGGGGTTGACCTGCCCGGTGACTTGTATAGTGACCTGCCAGCCGCAAAATGAAGCGAGCGTATCTACTCGCGGGGGGCCAAAGCCGACGCTTCGGAAGCAACAAGGCCCGAGTCGAAGTGGATGGCATTCCAAATCTTCAAAGACTCGCCTTGCATCTACAGCGGCGTGATTGGACCGTGACCGTTGTCTCGCAATCGCCCGCGGATTACTCCGACCTGGGGTTGCCGACCATCGCAGATCCCGTTCCTGATGCTGGACCGTTAGCTGGAACGATTGCCTCGGTATCGGATTGCAGGGGTTGTAAACTGCCCTACTGCTTGATCATGAACTGCGACCTTGTGGTTGATGATTGGGAATGGTTGCTCGCGATGGAGAAGCGAATCAACCTCCCGTCGACCTCCATCGTTGCCTTCGAATCCAGTGACTTTCTTCCTTTTCCAGCCCTATATGCGTCGCATCTGCTGGAACTCGCAGAACGCATCTGGCGCGAGGGAAGCCGATCGCTGAGGGACCTTCACCGACAAGTCGAGCACAGCATTCAACGTCTGAAATGGCCAGCCGAGCAACGCCCATCCAGCTTCAATACGCCAGAAGAACTGGAAGCGATTCGTAGGCACAGGTCAAACCGAACCATTCCATGAACCAGTAACATGGTGTGGATCTTGCCAAAGATCCTGGATCACGGGAAGTTTGGCAACTTCCACTACATGGTCGTTAAGCAAACCACTTTTTCAGGTTGAGGAATGGCTTCTCAAGGCAGTGGTAGCTGACCAACGCCAATGCACATGTCATGCCCATCAGGATTGCGACATAGGCGAATCCAGAAAACAGAGGGTTGAGTCCGTCCCATTGCAACCATGAGACTACGGTCGCCATCGGCAGCAAAGTCACCAATGGCAATTGAATCACGTACATGCCGTAGCTGTATTTTCCAAGCCATTGCAATCCCTGTATGCGAAGCAACTGACTCAATCGATGTGAACGTGTGCGGGTGACCACAATGGCCATCACTACCATCCACAAGCAGCCGAACAATGTGTGGGGGATACCCATCCATCGCTTGCCGGACAAAACCACCATCAATCCTGCGAGCGCCAACACGGGCAATGTCCATTGAGCGAAACGATTCACCGATGCGACGGTAAGACCATTCTTCATTACGACGGCTAGCATCGCTCCGAGCGCCAAGGCATCGCAGCGAAACAACGTCAACGAGTCGACCGCCAGCCCGAACTCTGGACGCATTGCAAAGGCTGTTCGAACGATACCAACGACTACGACCAGCCCTATGGTTAATCGCAGTAACGCTTTCGAACTCAAGCAGAAAACAACGGCAGGCCAGACGAGGTAAAAATGCTCTTCGACAGCCAACGACCAGAAGTGATCCAGTGGACCAAAGCACCAAGAATTCGTCCATGCCATGTAGATGTTGGAAGTATAGGTCCACAGGTACGCCTGATTCGATCGAGGCAGGTTGAACACCTCCGTTGCCATAAGACCAGGCAGAAGGAACAGGCAAATGAACAGGGCTGAGAAGTAGAGCGGAAAAATTCTGAGCGCGCGGCGCACCATAAAGTTCTTGAAGTAACCCGGAGACGACTTGGTTTGAAGGAGAATACCGGTGATCAAAAAGCCGGAGAGGACGAAGAACAGATCCACACCTCGCTCACCAAAGTCGCAGTATTTCTTCGCTAGTGCCAACCCCCAGTGCGCCGAGGGGTCCCACTCTTTCATGAATCGGTACAGTGTCACGAGGAGAATCGCGATACCTCGCACGCCATCCAGTTCAACGCAATGCGAACCAAATCTCCACACCGGTGAATCGTCGTGAGTGACGTTGTTTGCATCCAACGCAACGCGACTGGTCGCTTTCTTGGGTGGGCTCGCGATCTCGGCCTGAGGAGCGATCAACGGAATGGCGTGGGTTGCGGAATGCATAGCAATCGATTGCAGAGATCCAACTGGGGCGCGGAGACACGACTGGAAACCCTAGGTTGTCTCGAACCCTCCACGATCGAAGGACTGGGAAAGGGTTACCGATTCCGAGTGAAAATGGACCGGTTCTGCGGGTTGTGCCGATCGATGCGTCGGCATATCCTTTTTTAGAGGTAGCGCTTACCCGGACCCAATGTGAAATGGAGTCCTCGACCCACCGGACGGCTGGCGCCGTTCCGCTTATCAAGGCTCACTTGAGTCCGGCACCCAGGGGGCGGCCGCTTAATGCTCCGCGAACGCCCACTTGTCCTGGGTCGCGAGCCAGTTTGTCCGTGGCGATTCGGACATCGTCAAGAATCGGTTGCAACCGACGCGAGAGCATCTCGACGTTGCCTGAGACATTGCGGATGCTTTCCAAAGTTTCGGTAACTTTGCCATACAGAGTTGGGTCATCCACCAACCGAGCGATGGTTCCATTGCTGCTGTTGAGTCTTCGGGCAAAGATACGAAGATCGGATACAAGCGCATCGATGTTCTCCATAGAGCGAACCAGGTTCTCAGCAAGTTCGTCGCTGCGTTGGCTGATCGGTTCCGTGATCTCGGATATGTTCGCAATGGCTTCATCCGCATTCTTAATCGCGGAGCGGACATTGTCTCCTACGCCATCAAACTCTTTTCCAAGCGATTCCAGTTGTACGCTGAACTCTTCGAATCCTTTGAGTGTTCTCTGGAGTTGCGCCAGGGATCCTTGCGCTTCCTTGAAGAGATCGGGCACCGCATTTAAAGCTTCCGCCACCAATTCGGGAATCTGTGCTCGCTCGACCTG
>JALOQW010000110.1 GCA_025459275.1 Pirellula sp. | reverse complement strand
TGATAGATGTGAAGTTCCCCAGGCACCTTCTTGTCGACCATGGCTTGATAATAGACCAACGCGTTTTGTGGAGGGACGACTGTATCCTCTAGGGTATGGACCAAGAAGGTTGGAGGAGTGTCGGATCGAACATGACGTTCGCTGGCGAACTCCTTGAGCGTTTCCTCGGACGCTCCTTCGCCGAGCAAGTTGATCTCGCTGCCTCGATGTGTGTAGGAACTCCCCATCGAGATGACAGGGTAACACAAGATCGCGAAATCGGGGCGTGAACTTTCGCGCGCGATGGGGTCCGAGGCACCTGCCTCCCCCTCATCAAAACGGGTGATGACGGTAGATACGAGATGGCCACCTGCGGAGAAACCGATGATCCCGACTCGCTTGGGGTCGATGTTCCAGCGCGATGCATTGGATCGTACCAATCGAATCGCGCGTTGAGCATCGAGCAACGGAGCGGGGTGACCATAACCTCGGCCTCGATGTCGGTACTCGCATAGGGCTGCGGCCAATCCCATCGACTTAGCCCACTCAACGATCTGATGGCCTTCGTGATCGATAGCGAGTCCCCCGTAGCCACCTCCAGGGCAGATAATCAAAACGCCGGTGGGAGACGAAGACTCCAGCGTCGATACGCTCAGCGTTGGGATATCCTTGGGTTCCTGACCGAGCGCACCGGGAGCTCCCTCCCCCCAGAGAGGAAGCGTTTCCGAGATGGGCGTGTGACGGTTACTGTTCTCTTGTGTCAGTGCCACGGAGGTCATTCCGAAGGCATACCCAAGAAAACCGACCAGGCACCCAATCATGCGAACGCCCATGGCGCAGACTCCTAGAAGAAAAGCGAAATCGTGAAGCGAGAATCTACTAGGATAACTAGTCCTGCAGTGTCCGTGAATTTTTACCAAATCAATCTTGCTGATTTGCAAGGAACCGACCAGATTAACGAAAAGGGCGAAGCCGATAGGACTTGAGGAATACCAATGAAAACGAATCTTGGCACATGGATGTTTGCGACTTGGATGTTGGTTTGGTGCGCTGCCTGCGAAATGCGTGCCGAGGAAACCTCCGGGCGGACGCCGATAACGGTCGGCACTGTGGTTTCCGACTATCAATTGACCGACTACCAAGGCCGCGAATGGAAATCGGCGGAACTGGTCGGTGAGAAGGGGACCGTCATCGTATTCCTTGGAACGCAATGCCCACTGGCCAAGCAGTATTCGCAACGCGTCGCCTTGATGGCCAAGGAATACAAGGAACGGGGGATCCGATTCGTCGCGATCGACTCCAATGTTCAAGATTCTCTTGCGGAGATGGCTGCCCATGCTCGTAAGTTCGAATTGGAGATCCCGTTCCTCAAAGACCCCAATCAGCATGTCGCCGATCTTCATGGAGCGACCAGAACGCCGGAAGTCTGCTTGCTGGACGAACGACAAACATTGCGATACCGAGGTCGCATCGACGACCAGTTTGGTATTGGTTATGCCAAAGATGCTCCGACGAAGAACGAACTGCGAGATGCGATCGATGCGATCCTCCAAGGATCGGAGGTGGTAGTGCCGTCGTCGGCGGCGCCCGGATGCTTGATCGGTCGCAGCATCAAATCCAAGGATCGCGAAACATCCGAGGCAACTTCGATCACTTACGCGGAACATATCGCACCGATTCTTCAAGCTCGCTGCGTGGCTTGTCATCGCGAAGGGGATATCGGTCCGATGGATCTGTCGACTTTTGATGACGCTTCGGCCTGGGCAGACATGATCGTGGAGGTGACTCAGGATCGGCGGATGCCACCATGGCACGCGAATCCCGAGCATGGTCACTTCGCGAACGACCGACGATTGACCGATCGGGAATTGAGTCTCCTCGAAGAATGGGCGCGCAATGGAGCGCCTCGCGGTGATGTGGCCAAAGAACCCGCCAAACTAACCTTCACCGACGGTTGGTTGCTCCCTCAAGAACCCGACTTGATCGTTCCTATGGCGGATAAGCCTTTCAAGATTCCAGCTCAAGGGGAGGTCCAGTATCAGTACTTTGTCGCGGATGTTAAGAACGACAAAGAACTTTGGTTCAAGGGGATGGAAGTGGTTCCGGGCAACCGGGAAGTCGTGCACCACATCCTGGTCTTTGCAAGAGAAAAAGGAAGTCGACGTCAGGAGCTTGGAGGCGAACGAAGCTTTCTCGTCGGGTACGTACCTGGCACTCGGGCGGCGATGATGGAGCCGGGTTATGCCAAACGTATTCCTGCCAATAGCCAGCTGATCTTTCAAGTACATTACACCCCCAACGGTTCGCCGCAAGAAGACTTGAGCAAGGTCGGATTCGTTTTCGCGGATCCATCGACGATCACGCATGAGGTTCTCACTACGAGCGCGGTCAACCCGAGATTTCGTATCCCGCCAGGAGATGCCGACTATCGAACCTCAGCCATGCTGCCGGAACGCCTTCCTGAATGCGAACTCCTCTCCATGAGCCCGCACATGCACGTGCGGGGCAAGTCATTCCGCTATACACTGGTCCTGCCAGACAAGAGTCGAGAGATTCTGCTCGATATCCCTCGTTACGATTTCAACTGGCAAACCGAGTATCGTTTGGCGGAGAAGCAGGTCTTGCCGAAGGGATCCAGGATCTTTTGCGAGGCGGTTTTCGACAACTCGGAAGGGAACCTCAACAACCCAGATCCGAAGTCATGGGTTACATGGGGTGACCAAACGTACGAAGAAATGATGATCGGCTACTTCCATTATGCCGTCAAACGTAAGTGATTAACCAATGGATGCACCGAAGTGAGGGTCCGATGCGAGTTTGGGTGAACGCAGTTGTAGCAGGGGTCCTCGGGTTGTCGGGACTGTTGGAGCAGTCGGGCTTGGAGGCCCAAGAGCGGTCACGGACTGAAACTGCACCCATCGGGCGTTACGATCGACCGATGGGGCCGATCGCCCAAAGTCGATCGGTGGTCTATGCTCGGGGCGGCATGGCCTGTACCAGTGATCCGCGAGCGACGGCAGCGGCACTAGCGATATTGAATCAAGGTGGATCGGCGGTCGATGCCGCCATCGCTGCGAATGCCGTTCTAGGGGTTGTAGAGCCCATGAGCTGCGGTATCGGAGGCGATCTGTACTCGATCGTATGGGACTCCAAGACGGGGCAACTGTCCGGTCTGAATGCCAGCGGTCGCTCTCCGAGGAGTCTGACTCGGGAGGTCTTTCGCGAGAAAGAGCTGAAGGAGATACCGACCTTTGGTCCATTGAGCTGGAGCGTGCCTGGCTGCGTGGCAGGTTGGTTTGATTTGCACGAGCGTTATGGCCGATTGCCGATGAAACAAGTTCTTGAACCAGCCATTCGCCTTGCTGAAGATGGTTTTCCGGTCGCTCCGATCATCGCTGGATACTGGTCACGTGGCGCGACCATCTTCAAGGATTGGCCGGACTCCCAAGCGACCTATTTGATCGAGGGCAAACGCCTCCCGAATGCCGGGGAGATCTTCTCGAATCCGCGATTGGCAGCTTCTTACCGTCAGATCGCCTCGGAAGGTCGTGACGTTTTCTATCGAGGGAGTATCGCTGAACGGATCGTTGAGTTCAGTCGCAGTCATGGCGGATACTTCCAAATGGAAGACTTTGCAAAGCATGAGAACACCTGGGTCGACCCGATCTCGACCAATTATCGAGGTTACGACGTGTGGCAGATCCCACCCAATGGGCAAGGGTTATCGGTCTTGCAGATTCTCAACGTGCTGCAGCAATACGATATTCCGTCGATGGGATGGGGGTCGCCAGACTACACTCATCTCTTGATTGAAGCCAAGAAATTGGCATATGCCGATCGAGCTCGATTCTACGCCGATATGGCCTTCGAAGAGGTACCGGTCGATGCGCTCAAGAGCATGGAGTACGCGAAACGACAAAATGCGCGAATCGATATGAAGACCGCCGCGACGGAAGTCCCCCATGGCGATCCCAAATTGATCCATGGGGATACTGTTTATCTGTGTGTGGTTGATAAAGATCGCAATTGCTGTTCGCTGATCCAAAGCAACTACAACGGGTTCGGAAGCCAAGTGGTGCCAGGCGATGTGGGATTTGCTCTACAGAACCGAGGCAATTTATTCTCGCTGGCCGACGACCATCCCAATCGATTGGAACCGGGCAAGCGACCGTTTCACACGATTATTCCGTCGATGGTCACGAAGGATGGGAAGCCGGTCTTCGTGTTTGGTGTGATGGGGGGGGACATGCAGCCGCAAGGGCAAGTGCAAGTGCTGGTCAATTGGATCGACTTCGGCATGAACATCCAAATGGCTGGCGATGCAGCCCGCGTTCGGCACGAAGGAAGCGCAACCCCGACCGGTACTCCTGCGGACCCTAAGGGAGGGACTGTCCATTACGAATCAGGATTGCCACCCGAAACCGTAGCAGAGCTTGAGCGTCGAGGGCATACGCTTCGACCGGCCAGGTCTTCGATGGGTGGCTATCAAGGGATTCTCATCGATTGGGAGAATCAGGTCCTGCACGGAGCCACCGAAAGCCGCAATGACGGTGTCGCTATGGGGACGGATGCCTGGATGCCGTCACCCTGATTCCAATTTCGGTTGCAATTCGTAGGAACGCATCGTTCTCGACGAATCACCGCGCGAGATGCTGCAGTCTTTGTAGAACATCCTGCTCGTTGAATAAGACAAACGCGAACTCTCGCGAGTTGATGATGCGTTGTTCGATGGTCTTGGTATCTAACGCCAATCTCCGTTCGTCCCATGCTCGCCGTTCCGGAAGAATCGCAGCGGTGATCTGGCCTTTCAATCGCTTCATGGCATGATGCCACTCTCGCTTTTGGCCCCGTGGCGGAATCGATTCAAGGAGCCGCTGATGTTCGGTCGCGAGACCGTTTTGGACGGGATCCCGCAGATCCAAGAAACACTCCGGTCGCGATCGGAGTCGCTGTCGATCCCGTTCCAGGTCCTGAAACTCCCGCTGCAATCGCGATGTCTCCGGTGAATCCACATCGGGAAAGTCGAGCCACAGGGTTGCGGTGCAGGTGACAAACGAAGGAGGATCGATGTGGAGAAATCGCTGCATAATCCGGTCAGTCAAGCGGTCGTATTGGCCGCCACCAATCCCATGGATGAACAAATCGGCAATGAACGTGCGGAGAAAGAGGGTAGTCGTCAGCGCCCTTGGCAACACACACCATGCGCCGTCAGATCCAGGATTGTTGATATCGATGGCGGAAATATCGACTGCGCGAACAGCACCCGATGGATCATCAGTGATCGTACTCCAGTGGGACGATGAGCGTGAGACCCATGCGCGGCGGCGAGATCGCTGGTTTGGCAATCGAAACCAAAACGGCAGTTCAACCCACTGGTCGGTAAGCCCCAGGCGAGGGACCGGCTGTGTGGGATTGGTGATCCCTTCGCGCTGTCGGTACTCATCCAGGCACTCATTGTAAATCGCATTCAATTCGACCCCGTGCTGCAAACAGTAGGTGACGAACTCGATCCATGCTTTGGTTCGGCATAGGGCCGAGATTGGAAACTCTGCGTTTTCGATGCCGTGACTCCGTTCCATGCGATGTCGGACTTGAGAGAATGCGAGTGCCGCATCCAAGTCGGCAGCATTCTTCGAGAGTTGGCGAAAGAACTCGGGAGCCATTGATTGAGAAATACCGACCGAATGGAGTGACTCCTGAATGGAACGGATCGTTTCCGGAATCTGCGAGTGATCCATCTTCCAAGCGTTCCAAGGAAGCAATGGTTCTCTTGATTCAGGGCGTTTCAGAGGAAGTGGGATCGTCTCGACGTGCATCCGAGGTTGGTCGTTCGAGCGGCATGGGACTCGGATGGAAGTCGAACGAGCCAGATCATGGTCCACGATGGCGTGCAGACCGATACTGCCAGTCTCTTGGGCAAGTCGGTGGATCAAGATATTCTTGAACCAGACGCCAGGATGAAACAACTCGGGCTGGTGACCACCGAGGATCCAGCGTTGGTTGTCCATGCCCTGATGAAGTGGGCATTGCGACTCGGGGAGATACGAACCCATGTAGTCGCGAACCACAGGGATCAATTGCTGCCGCGCCGTTCGGCGCAAGGCTCGAATCCATTCTGGGACTTCAGAGGAGTTCCAGTAACGATGATTGGTCTCGAGCACATATGGGAGATCCAGCCGATCGGGAGCGATCGCAGCTTGATTGTTTCCCTTCGGAGCCCGAACCTGTTCCTTGATGCTGTCGACCGATCCGGTCACTAGCAGCATTCTCCGTGGCATGCACTCGCTGGGGACGGCAAGCTGTAACCACGTTGGATCATCGAGTGGATACTAGCGTCGATCACTTCGTTGTAGTGTTGCAAGCGGACACCGCCATCATCGAGCGCGCCACCAAAGGAGCGCGACAGATCCAAGTAAATGAGGGGAACTGGGATCTCAATGATCCGCATTCCGAGCATCGCGGCTTGGGTCCACAACTCAAGCGGCATTGCATAACCATCGACGGTGATTTGGAGTTGCTCAAGGGCTGACACGCGGTAAGCCTTGAAGCCGCAAAATGCGTCGGTCAGGTTCCAGTGAAACGTGTCATTCAGTCGCTTGGTTACGGTACGATTGATGAACATGCGCTCCTGCGGTGGGACGCTGTCTCCATCGTAAGTCTTTAAGTATCGCGAGCCAGAAACAATGTCAGCGTTCTGGCACGCGGTCACGAAGCGGGGGATTCGCTTGGGTTGATGTTGTCCGTCACAGTCGAGAGTGACAAGGATTTCATAGCCCCCGTCAATCGCATACTGAAACGCGGTTCTCAGCGCGGCACCGTAGCCCTGGTTCTTGGCGTGGTGCAGAACCGAGATGTCATCTCGTTGATCGAGCAACTCGGTAGTCCCGTCGCTTGAGCCGTCGTTGACAGCCAAGACGTTGGGCGCGTACTTGATCACTTCATCCAGAACACTCTGGACCGAAGCGACTTCGTTATACACGGGGATAGCGGCTAGCCAACGCATGAGGATTCAACCTGGAAGTTCCGATGGGACAGACAATGCATTGTAGATGCGAGACTACCCTGGTCAACTTACAGGAGTTTTAGCGAACCGGTCGCGGCTCGGAAAGTTGGCCTATTGTTCCAAATAAGTTGA
Source organism: Pirellula sp. (assembly GCA_025459275.1). Lineage (GTDB taxonomy): Bacteria > Planctomycetota > Planctomycetia > Pirellulales > Pirellulaceae > JBKCUI01. The sequence continues at coordinate 4,067 of JALOQW010000110.1, read as the reverse complement.
GTTTTCACCTGGTTCGATCACGTTCGACCGAGGGCTGCCAGTAGCTCGGGCCAAGGCATGCATCGTGAATGCCGATCCCAACATCTTGCTGTTGGTCTTGATTCAAAAAAGGATTATCGATGGATGCTGCATTGAGAAACCCAGCATCCTGTTGAGAAGGTAGGCGGATCAAGCGAATGCTGCCGTCATTAAAGAGCATGTTGGCAACTCGGTCGCCATGCAGCATTGGGGGATGCTCCGTGATATCCACGGCACCAAAGCTCGACGGCCACATGTCGCCGAGCACAGCGAAACGGACCGGGGATTCCAGCTTGGGCATTTGGTACCGACCATTGATCCAGACTCCGAGGTGGTAGGCGTAATTGCCGCCGACCAGGTAGCGTAGGATTTGCTGTTGCTCGGGCGTTGAGGATAGAAATTGTTCGCTCGTCGGAATCATTGAAAGAATCGACAAAGGACGATTCGAAGGGCAGTGAACCCACTTAGACGAATCCAGCAAATTCAGGTCCCGAAGGTGGATGGCGTACATCCCTGCAAAGGTCTTTGTCCCCCCGATCTCAATCGGTGGCAACTGACCGGACGGCGAAAGGTCCACGTAGGACGCAATCCCCGCGCCGATGTTGCGGATGTTTTCTGCGCATGCAATCCTTCGTGAAGATTCTCGCCATTGCCAGATACTTGGGAATAAGAACGAGAAGAAGATGATCCCAGCAGCGATGGTAACCAGACTGTCTAGCCATGCCACACGCACCGACGTGGGGGCATCCGACCAATCCAAGCGCCGCTCGTCGGACAACTCACCTGCGGTCACAGGGTCGGTTGAAGAGGTCTCGATCGGGGAAGTCGCGTGCGACGGATGTTCCTGTTGCGTCGCGTTGGATATCCATGCAAGTGTGTCCTTCACCAAGTCGCTGCGAGGTTCATAGACGTCATCGGATGACGGAAGTGGATCCAAAAGCCCCTTTAGGTCTTCTACACGCTGACGCAGATCGGATGACAAAAACAATGCCGCTTCGATCCGGGTCGACTCCTCGTCAGTCAATCCGCCGAGCAGATAACCCAGCAATGTTTCATCGGAGAATTCGGACGATTCGCCGCGCATGGTCGGTGAAAAACTCTACAAGCTGTGCAACCAAGGGTGTCGAACTATTTGGAGTTCGAACGTTTCTCTTCATGCATACGCAACCAAATCTCATTCAGTTTGCGAACTGCGGTGAAAACGCGGCTTTTTACGGTACCAACTGGAATCTCAAGGATCTCTGCGATGTCCGCGTACTTCAGGCCTTGATAAAAGGCCAGTTGAATCAGTTGTTGGGTTTGGGCGTTGAGTTGGCTGACCGCTTCGCGAACCCGAGCCCCCGTCTCGTTCGACATGGCCTGTTCGTCGGGGCCTTCCTGAGTTGCCGATAAACGCTGCACCATGGCTTCCTCGGAATCGCCCAACTTGGAGCCTTGATCCAAGCTCGCGACTTGATGACGTTTGTTACGCCGCATAAAGTCGATGGCTTTGTTGCTGGCGATGGCGTAAAGCCAAGGTCGAAACCGTTTGCCTGGTTCGAATTGGTCGATCCGCAGGTGCACACTCAGGAATGTCCCTTGGAAGACATCCTCCGCATGCTGTGCATTCCCTAAGAAACGACGCAAAAACGTGAATAACTCGCGTTCGTAACGCCGCATCAACTTCTCGAAATCTGCTGGATCTCGGTGTTCGCGGTATCGCGATACGAGGTCTTCGTCTGCGATTTCAGGCCGTGAATCGACCGGCGGAAACAACGATGGCTCGAAGGATCGCATACAAGAATAGATGGCGAAGGAAGGGATCACGTCCGACCGTGTGTGCTTCATCAGTGTACGCTGGGGAACACCCCGATGTCAAAGGAATAGCAAGCCGCCCCCCTCCAACCAGGTTGCTTGAATGAGTCGATCTGATAGTAATTTCCGGAAAGCAACGAAATTAATCTTGACTCGGGGGGATCCCGAGAAATATTTTTGAGATGGGTAGTAACGGTTCCTAGGGCACGCAGTTTAGGAGCTTTGGAAATGACGTTCAGCCATGCGTCTGGGCCGGGTGGGGTCCTCGAAAAGTATTTTTCCGGTCTTTCGGAATACACGTTTTTTACGCAGCTCGGTGTCGCGGACACGCAACTGGTCCAATACATCAGCCAGTTGCTGGTCCGGTTCACGAAGACCGATGCAATGCTTCGGATTCGTAAGCTCAATGGCCGTCCCGCCACCGAAGTCGTGGCCATGATGACCGAGGCGCAACAGCGGATCGGATTGGCCCGCCGAGAAGTGCATCGGCACATCGGTGATTTCACCCTATTCTGGACCGGGCTATATCCGGAATCCCTCAGGAGTCTTCAAGGGGCGAATAAGACCGATCAGTTTGTAAGCTACTGTCAGCAGGGCAAGCTTGCCTATGAGATCGCCAGCGAGATCGAAGACGAGGAAAACGACGAAGCTCCCTCCGACTTGCTGCATCGCCTAAGCGATCAGTACGATCTCTGCGCGTACGGTCTGCGAGAAGTTCGCAGGCAATGGGAGGAAGGCTCGAATGAAAACGGAGGGGGAGCAATCCTCATCTAGTCGCCGTTACCGGTTTTCGTTCCCTTGAAAGTTCTGGATGACTTGCCCGTTGTTCGGGTTGAAGTTCGCATTGGGATTCGCTGGGTTCGGTGTGGGCTGATTTTGCCCTTGGGGCTGATTGGGGTTGGGAGGATTGTTGCCGTTTCGCATCATGTTGCGGAGCGCCTTCTCGATCGCCGACGGATTCGTGCCGTTGAGTTGAATGCTCTGAACAGTTCCGGTCGGCTTGGCCGCTTCGTCCAGGTCGTTGATCAATTTCGTGACCAGCTTCAGCAGATCTTCCCCTTTTGCGGAAACGATGATGGAGTTGGTTATTCGATCGATTCCCAAGGATAGTCGGCCTGAGAAAGTAAAGCTCATGCCACCCCCCGATCCGATCTCTCCATCGGAATCATCCCGTTTGCTCTCTTTATTCGCATCGGGTTTTTCGAGCGCTTTGTCATTGGAGCTCAGCAGATCGCGGAACGCGTCTTTGATCGCTTCCACAATCGACTCGGCTTTCGAGTGCTCGACTTTCACGACGCTGGTGTATCGCAGCGATTGTTTATCTTCGGGAGACTCGATATCCCAGAGTTTGATCAATCGAGCGATGGTTTCTTGTTGAGCTGCATCGGCACCGATGACGACGAGTGATTTCGTGTCGTTGTCGGAGATGAAACGCAGCTTGCGTCGTTTGCCCAGCTGCGGTGAATCGTCGTCCTTCTCAGGAGGTTCGAGGTCGAATACGTAGCTATAGAACGCATCGCGAGAGCTTTTCTCTTTCTTGTCTTCTTTGAAATAGTCTTCGAGGTTGAGTTTGATCCAGCTCGGCCGCGCGTGTTGGATGTAATAGACAACGTGTTTCCGCGAAGGGGGGGCGCGATCTGCCATGAGTTGCTCGAGTCGATCCAGCGCTTCGAGGTCATCGCTTTCAAGGACCAGGTTGCCATCGGAGTCGAATCGAATGCGAATGGGAGGGCGTCCCTTGGCAGGATCTTCCTCCGTCGGTTTCTCGTCAGGGGCCTCGTCGGTTGCGTTCGTTTCGATCATGGTACCGACAAAAGCACCTGGGAGTGTTTGACTTGCACTGCTGGAGATGTCGTTCACCGAAGGAGCGGCTGGCTTGGGTGGAGCCTCCTCCTCATCGGCTTCGTCGTTGCGAGTCTTGTTGGCATCAGGCGGATCGAATGTTCCGTCATCCGGCAGAATGAGAGGATTATTCGAATCGCGTCCCCAGACTTCTTGCAGCTTTTTCAGATACTCCAGCGTGTCGCGAGACCGATTGGCATCGATAACACGTGTGCGGCTTCGATCTTCGGGGCGGGTTGGAATTTCCCCCAGTTTGACTAGCAGTTTATGGATCTCCTCGCGTTCCATTTCGTTGGCCCAGATGAGCAATTGAGGCCCTTGGCCAATAAGGCCGACAAAATAGATGCCCAAGGACGCCTGATCTGTCCTGGGTTCATCAACGCCCACATGCACCTGTATTCCACCCTGGCCCG